>DASWIU010000110.1:0-11471 GCA_036397515.1 Desulfurivibrionaceae bacterium
TTTTCCGCTGCGTCCTTCGCCTGTTTTTCCTTGTTTTCGGCGAGCAGGATATCCCGCAACTTCTTTACCTTGTCGATATCTGCTTTTTCCTTCGTTTTTATCGGCTTCAGCGAGATGGCGTCCTTGGCCACTGCCACCGGTTCGGGCACAGGCTGCGTTTTTTGCGGAGGCACGGGCTTTGGTGGTTCGGGCGCGGCTTTGGGCTGCGGGGGGGCAGCCCGGGGAGCAACGGCCGCCTTGCTTGGCGCCGCCGGAGCCGGCCCGCCAAGATCCTCAACGGAGAAAAGATTGACCGTATACACCTCTGGAATTTTCTGCTGGAAGTGCAGAAAATTTGGGGCGAAAAAGGCAAAGAGCAAGAAACAAACATGCACGGTAATGGTAAAAAATAATGGTTTTTGCCATTGTTTATCGGGCAGTTCGGATGTCGGCGGACGATAAGGCACGGTGGCTATGCTATCTTCTTTTGGGTTTGTCGATTTCAGGCTGGGTGATCATGCCGAGTTTATCAAAACCAACGGCCTTGATGTCGGACATGAGGGAAACCACCAGCCCGTAGGGTACTTCTTTGTCGGCCCGGAGCAGGACCGCGTCGTTGGCGCCTTTTTTGGCAAGGGCGGCCAGGGATTCCTTGATCGCGGCTCGGGTGCCCTTGGTATTGTTGAGCAAGAACTCTCCTTTCTTGGTGATCGTGACAATGATGGGAGTCTTTTCCTGCTGCAGGGGTTTGGCGGTTGTTTCCGGCAGATCAATGTCAACGCCCTGGGTCATCATGGGGGCGGTGATCATGAAAATGATCAGCAGCACCAGCATGACGTCCACCAGGGGGGTGACGTTGATATCCGAAACAAGCCGTTTTTTGCAGTTGCCGTCTTCGACCGGACCCATGGCGAATTCCTGTTGATCGTAGTTTGAAGATAATTATCTTGTTGAACTATGGCTGGCCACAATATTTCCTAGCACTGGCGGGAGATGAAATCCCGCTCCACCAGGTTCAGAAAGTCAACGGAAAAGCTGTGCATCCTGCTTTCGATCTCCGCCATCTGGTTGGAATAGTAATTGTAAAAAACCACGGCGGGGATGGCCACGGCAAGGCCGGCCGCCGTTACCACCAGGGCCTCGGAGACACCTGGGGCCACAACGGCCAGGGAGGCTGAGCCGCGCATGCCTATTTCATGAAAGGAGGTCATGATCCCCCAGACCGTACCGAAAAGACCGATAAAGGGGGCGGTGCTGCCGGTGGTGGCGAGGAAGGAGAGCGACTTTGAAAGCCGGGAGGACTCGAGATTCTCCGCCTTGCGCAACGCCCTTTTCAGGGGCTCCATGCCGGCAAGCCGCGTTTCCAGGGTTTCGTCGGCAGCGCCGCGGGAGGAGGCGGTGGTTTTGCCGAGCTTCTGCAGCTCATGGTAGCCGGTTCGGAAGATGTTTGCCTCGGGGCACAAGGTCAGGTTGTTGGCGAACCGGACGGCCTCGGAAAGATTCTTGCTCTGCCAGAAGGTTTCCAGAAATTCATCGCTTTCCGTCCGTGCCTTCTTGAACAGGGAAAATTTCTGAAAAACAATGAACCACGAGTACACAGAGAAGCCCAGCAGCATGGTCATGACGAATTTGACCGTGAGCCCGGCGCCCAGAAACATTGAAATAATATTAAGCTCTCCCACTTGCAATCGTCCTTTTGGTTAATTTGGTTGAAGCCTGAAACGTAAAATCCATACGGAAAGACACATCGATGGAGCAGGGTGGGCTGATCCTTATAGAGAAAGGATGTGCCGCGGTGACATTCCGGTGCATTGCGTCCCTGAATATTCCCGCTACTTGTAATTTTTTTTACGCATCTTGTCAATGGGACTCATTAATGATAGCCGGGTTTTTCAAGAAAATTTCATGGAAAAACCGGTTGGAGCCCGGCGTGAATATTTTTGACATCATTTCGCAAAAAAGGTATTAAATTCCGGTTGAGCATCGTCGGGACGGGGGCTGGTTCTCCGATTCCGGTTTACCCGAGGATTTCGTTCCGCTTCCGGATACATTTTTTAGGATAGTCCCATGAAAGAAATAAAGGTAGGGTTGCTGGGTTTTGGCACTGTCGGCAGTGGGTTGGCAGAGGTTCTCTTGCTGCAGGCCGAGCGGTTGCGGCGGAAAACCGGCGCCTCCATCCGGCTGTGCCGCGTCGCGGATATCCGCCTGGCCGCCTTGCCGCCGCAATTCAAGGATGTGGAGCTGGTCCGGGACGCGGACCTGATTTTCAAGGATCCGGAGATCGACATCGTGGTCGAACTCATCGGCGGCATTGAACCGGCGAAAACCTTTATCCTCAAGGCCATTGAGCACGGCAAGCATGTGGTCACCGCCAACAAGGCCCTCATCTCCCAGCACGGCATGGAGATCTTCGAAGCCGCGGCCCGGAAAAATGTCGAGGTCGGCTTCGAGGCCAGCGTCGGCGGCGGCATCCCGGTGATCAAGGCCCTGAAAGAGGGGCTGGTCGCCAACAAGATTCTCTCGATCATGGGCATCATGAACGGGACGGCCAACTATATCCTCAACAAGATGACCGACGAGGGCATGGCTTTTGCCGAGGTGCTGAAAGAGGCCCAGGCAAAAGGGTATGCCGAGGCCGACCCCACCTATGATGTCGAGGGGATCGATACGGCGCACAAGCTGGTGATTCTGATGACCATGGCCTACGGCATGAAGGTAAGCCTCGCCGATGTCAGCATCGAGGGCATCTCCCAGATCGAGCCCATTGACATCGATTTTGCCCGGGAGTTCGGCTACCGGATCAAGCTCCTGGCCATCAGCCATAATCACGGCGACACCGTGGAGGCCAGGGTGCATCCGACCATGGTCCCGGAAAAAGACCTGTTGGCCAACATCGGCGGCGCCTACAACGGCATCCAGTTCACCGGCGACATGGTGGAGGATATCCTGCTCTATGGCCAGGGCGCCGGCAAAATGCCCACCGGCAGCGCGGTGGCCGCGGACGTGGTGGATATCGCCCGAAATATCCTTTGTAACAGCATCAACCGGGTGCCGTGCCTTGCCTATCTGCCCGAGGAGATCAAGCCCCGGGATATTACCCCCATGGAGAGCCTGCGCGGCTGTTATTATTTCCGGATGACCGCCCAGGACAAGCCGGGCGTTCTCTCCACCATTGCCGGAATTCTGGCGCACCACAACATCAGCATCGAATCGGTTCTGCAGAAGGGCAGGCAGAAGAAAGGCACCGTGCCCGTGGTCATGATGACCTACGAGGCGGAGGAGGCTTCGGTGCGCAAGGCCCTGGCCGAGATCGACGCCCTGGACATCTGCACCGACAAGACGGTGAAGATCCGGATCATGAAACCCCATGCGGAATAGCAACCCCATGAAATACATCATTCTGGTCGGGGACGGCATGGGGGATCTGCCCATTGCCGAACTGGGCGGGAAAACCCCCCTGGCTTTTGCCGACACCCCGGCCATGGACAGGATCGCCAGGGAAGGCGAGCTCTGCCTGGTTCGCACCGTGCCCGATGGCTTTCCGCCGGGCAGCGATGTGGCCAACCTTTCCCTGCTCGGCTATCTCCCGCATGAGTGCTACAGCGGCCGCGCCCCCTTGGAGGCGGCCAGCCTTGGCGTTGCCCTGGCGCCCGAGGAAATCGCCTTCCGCTGCAACCTGGTTACCCTGCGTTTTGAAGACGACCGGGTATTCATGGAGGATTACAGCAGCGGCCATATCTCCAGCCAGGAGGCGCGGATCCTGGTCGAGGGACTGGAAGGGATTGCCGGCACCGATCGCCTGCGTTTTTATCCCGGGGTGAGCTACCGGCATCTGCTCGTGCATTCCGGCGAAGTCGGGCCGCTGGTGACCGTGCCGCCCCACGATTACAGCGGGCGGGAGGTGACGGAGTTCTGGCAGCGCTACAACAGGATTCCCCATCTGCAAGAGGCCTTGAAAAAGGCGGTGGCCTTTCTGGCCGACCATCCGGTCAATCGGGCGCGGATAGCACGGCAGCGCAATCCGGCCAATGGTATCTGGCTCTGGGGGGAGGGCAAGGCGCCCTCCATGCCGACCATCCGGGAGCAGTTTGGCGTGGAAGGGGGGTTGATTTCGGCGGTGGATCTGCTCAAGGGCATCGGCGTCTATGCCGGCCTGGAAATCATCGAGGTGGAAGGGGCCACCGGCTATCTGGACACCAACTATGCAGGCAAGGCGGCCGCCGCCCTTGAGGCCCTGAAAACAAAGGATTTTGTTTTTGTCCATGTGGAGGCCCCGGACGAGGCAGGGCATCAGGGCCGGCTTCAGGACAAGCTCCAGGCCATCGAGGATTTTGACGGCAAGATCGTCCAGCCGATCTTTGCGGCGCTGCTGGCCGGCGGTCATGATTTTCGCCTGGCCGTGGCCATGGATCATTGGACCCCGCTTGCCGTCAAAACCCACAGCGCCGATCCGGTGCCGGTGGCCATTTATGATTCCCGGACAAAGCGGCAGGGCAGCGGCTTGCCCTATGACGAGCAAAGCGCTGCCAAGACAGGGGAGCTGCTGGCGGATGGCCGGCAGTTCTTCAAACGGGTTCTCGGGCGGGCGTGATGGCGGATGACTCCCTTACGGTGCCCGGGCCCTTGCACTGCCATCGCTGCCGGGTGATTTACGGCGATACCGATTCCGGCGGGGTCGTCTACTATGCCAATTATCTGCGCTATTTTGAGGCGGCCCGTACGGAATTCATGCGGGAGCGGGCCCTTTCCTACAAAGAGATCGAAGGGCAGGGGTTTATCTTGCCGGTGGTGGAATGCCAGGTGCGGTACAAGGCCTCGGCGAGGTACGACGATCTGCTGCTGATCGAAACCTCTCTTCTGGAGGTGAAGTCCCGAACCTGTCGTTTCAACTACCGGATTATCCGGGAAAATGACGGAAAAATGCTGGCCCAGGGATACACCACCCATGCGGTTGTGGACCTTGCCGGCAGGTTGAGCAAATTCCCGGCCGTGGTGCTTGGGGCCTTGCGGGAACAGGCGGCGGACCTGCCTTAATCCCTTTATTTCCCTTGACATTATTCCTGTAGAGAGTATTATGTCGCAATTGACGCGGGGTGGAGCAGTTCGGTAGCTCGTCGGGCTCATAACCCGAAGGTCGTAGGTTCAAATCCTGCCCCCGCTACCATAGTAAATCTTAAGGACTTGGCGTTGCTGCCGAGTCCTTTTTTTTGGTGCGGCGTTCCAGGAGAGTAAGGCTGGGCGCTGTTTTTCGCGGATCGTTTGGCTGATCGGTAAATAAGGGGGAAATATGGCGGCAACCGTTGACGAGGTAACCATCAATTATGAGGAAGACGGGGTCGTGGTCGTCAAGGAGCTTGAAAAGGTTATCCTGTCCAAGGGCGCCTGGGCGACCATTCTTTTCCGCTACCAGCAATGGGATGCCAAAAAGAATGAGTACAGCCCGGACCGATACTCCATCCGCCGTTACCGCAAGGTGAACGGGGAATACAGCCAGCAGTCCAAGTTCAATATCTCCAGCCCCGATCAGGCGCAAAAAATTGTTGAGGCCTTGCAAGGCTGGTTGTGATAAAGAAGAACAAGCTCCGGAATTTGTAAGGGCTGTGCCGGCTAACCTCGGGAAGCTGGTCAGCCACTGCCGGCATTCCATTATGGTTGGCGTTTTTTGCTGTATCCTCTTGATGTTCGGCGCACAGACGGGTGGAGAGCATGAATATTGCGGTCACGACACAACGCCTCGGCAACAAAGCAATGGCGCTGGTAACGGCTCTTGACCGGGTGCGCCCGAACACCTCCTTTGCTAAAAAGTTGCTGAGTCCTTAGGCCAAGGGATGATTACTCCCCCTGCAAAAGCCCCCAGACAAAAACGCGTTTCCTTCGCCGTCCTGCTGCTTTTCATCCTCCTGGGCTGGTGGTTTTTTTTCGTTTATCAGCGCCCGGTTTCCGCCCCTGAAATCGTCCCCATCCCGGTAACGGCGCGGGGAGACCTGGCGGCGGACGAGCAAAGCACCATTGCCCTGTTTCGCGCTGCCTCGCCGGCGGTGGTCTATATCACCAGCATCGAGGTCCGGCGGAATATCTTCAGCCTCAACATCCATGAGATTCCCCAGGGTTCGGGTTCCGGTTTTATCTGGGACAAGCAGGGCAGGGTGGTGACCAACTACCATGTCATCGAAGCAGCCAGCCGGGTCGAGGTTACCCTGGCGGATCGCTCCACCTGGCAGGCAACCCTGGTGGGGGTTGCGCCGGACAAGGATCTGGCCGTGCTGCAGATCTCGGCTCCGGCGGAAAAGCTCACCCCGCTTCCCTTGGGCGAATCTAATAATCTGCTGGTGGGGCAAAAGGTTTTCGCCATCGGCAACCCCTTTGGTCTTGATCAGAGCCTCACCTCCGGCATCGTCAGCGCCTTGGGCCGGGAGATTCAATCGGCAACCGGCAGAACCATCCAGGGGGTCATCCAGACGGACGCCGCCATCAACCCCGGCAACTCGGGGGGGCCTCTTTTAGACAGCGCCGGACGTCTGATCGGGGTGAATACCGCCATCTACAGCCCGTCCGGAGGCAGCGCCGGCATCGGTTTTGCCGTGCCGGTGGACGCGGTGGCCAGCGTGATTCCCGAGATTATCCAGCACGGCCGGCTGATTCGTCCCGGTCTCGGCATTGCCGTGGCGGATGATCAGATTGCCAGGCGGGTAGGGGTGCCGGGGGTGCTGGTGATGAATATCCAGCCGGGCAGTTCCGCCGAGGCTGCCGGACTGCGGGGCACCCGCCGGATTCGCGGGGAGATCGTCTTGGGGGATGTCATTTTGGCGGTGGATGGCCGCAAGGTTTCTTCCTACGACGACTTGCGCAATGCCATGGATCGATACAAGGTCGGGGATACGGTTGCCCTGACCATCGAGCGGGAGGGGAGGCAGATGCAACTGCCGGTGGTACTGGAAGAGGTAGGATAGCTTTGTGACCTGGTGGACCCGCGCCTTAAAGAGTCTTATCTCCATAGACGAGCAGCGACTGGATCTGTTTCGGGTCTTTCCCGGAATACGAAGGTTTCTGGCCGCCCGGCATCACTACGCCTATCTGCGGACCGCCGGCGATATTCTCTTTGCCCTGGTGGTTATTTCCGGGCTCTTCGGCCCCAGGGACGCGCGGAGCAATGTCGCGGTCTTCCTCTCCTGGGGCCTGATCTGGCCGAGCATCGTCCTGAGCTGGTTTTTTGTGGGGCGGATGTGGTGCGGGATCTGCCCCTTTCCGGGGCTTGGCGTCTTCCTGCAGCGCCGGGGGATAACCCTTTCCCTGAGCGTGCCGAAAATCCTGCGGAAATACGGGGTCTACGCCTCGGTTATTCTGCTGGCCCTCATCATCTGGACCGAGGTGGTGGTCGGCCTTGACCGTTCGCCGATCGGCACCTCCTGTTTCGTCTTGTCCATCGTTTTCGGCGCGGCCCTGCTTTCGGTTCTTTTTCCCGGGCAGGCCTGGTGCAGGCATCTTTGCCCCCTTGGCCGCATCAGCGGCGCAGCGGCAACCCTTTCCATCACCGAGTTCCGGCCGGATCACGAAAAATGTCGCGGCTGCGAAACCTTTGCCTGCAAGAAAGGGCTTGACGGCAAACAGGGCTGCCCGGTCTATCTGGGCGCCTATAATGTCCAGCATAACCTGCATTGTCTGGTCTGCGGCCACTGTCTGCCCTTCTGTGATCGGGACTCCCCCCAGCTGCTCTTGCGAAATCCTTATTCGGAGCTGATCCGCAACAAGGGCCGCTACATCACCTGTTCCTATATCGTTCCTTTTCTTATCGGCTCCCAGCTCGCCCGCTTTCTGCGAAAAAAAGAGATCTACAGCCAGCTTGCCGCTTTCTCCGGCTGGCCGGATGCCGTGCTTTTCAGCCTGCTGCTCCTGATCGGTTTCGGCCTGGCCCTGACGATTATCCGTTTTGGCGCCCGGTTGTTCGGGATCAATGAAGACCCCCTGTTCGGTAAGTTTTCGCCCATGGTCCCGATCCTGATTCCCATGGCCTTCACCGGGGAGCTGGTCTACCGGCTGGGATATTTTGCCGCCGGGGTGGGCGATTTCATCCCCACCTTCGGGCGTCAGATCGGCGTGGGGTTTCTGGAGAAATTCTTTTTCACCATTCCGGATTTTCCGGTTCAGATCCTCTCGGCCTTCTTTATGCTCAACGGCTCCATCGCCGGGTGCTACATCCTCTGGCAGTTCTGCCTCAATGATTTCGAGGGCCATGTCCGTTTCCGGAACTTTCTCGGGATCAATCTCCTCATTGTCGCCCTGCTCCTTTTCTATTTGACCGTTATTTTTTAGGAGGTTGGAACCAGACTGCAAATCCCCCCTCACCCCCCTTTGTTAAAGGGGGGAATAAAGGCGCTACATTCACAGGAACAGTCTGAACACGATTGCAGTAAAGGTCAAACCTTAACGCACGTATCCCGTTTATCGGGGTTAGAAGCCGTAATAGCTTCTTATGCCGTGTCGGCCATTTCAACCCGGCAAGGGTTGTTTGGTTAACGGTTTTGTTGGGACTGGCTCAGGAAGGAAAGGCGTTTGCGTTTGGCAAACTCCCGCATGTCGGTGGTCCTGTCTGATTCGTCAATGATCTCCCGGCCCACTATCTCTTCGATGATATCCTCAAGGCTGACCACGCCGGTGACCGAGCCGTATTCATCAACCACCACAAAAAGATGTTGGCGGTGTTCGAAAAACTCGAGCATGACCGCGGTCAGCCGTCCTGTTTCCGGGACAAAATGCGCCGGCTGCATGAACTCCCGCAGGGTTTTCTCCTCGGCTCCCTGGGTTGCCCAGTTGAACAGATCCTTGCGCAGGATAATGCCTGTCACCTCGTCGGTATTCTTTTCATAAACCGGAATCCGGCTGTGCATATTGAGCATCTCGTCGGCCTGCATGGCCTTGGCCACGCTCAGGGTGGCATCGAGCATAAAAGTGACGGTGATCGGGGTCATGATCTGGCGGACGGTTTTATCCTTCAGATCGAGAATGTTGGTGATGACCCGACGTTCCTGAAGGCTTATCTCCCCTGATCTGTGGCTCTGCCGCGCCAGGGCCTGGATTTCCTGGGCCGAGACCAGAAGGCCGTCGTCCTTGGCCGGGAGAAGCCTGGTGATGGCCTGGATTACCAGAATGAAGGGGGTCAACAATTTCACCATCCAGTGGAGGGGGTAGGCAATCCAAATGGCCAGCTCCCGGCTGTAGGAAACGCCCAGGGTTTTGGGCAGGATTTCGGAAAAGAGGAGAATGACCACGGTGAAGAGCGCGGAGAACCAGATCATGTTGTCGGCGCCGAACACCGCGGCGGCCGCGGCCCCGGAAATCGTGGCGCCTGCCGTGTTGGCAATGGTGTTCAGGGTGAGCACCGCGGTGATAGGCCGGTGGATATCTTTTTTCATCCCCAGGAGGATCCGGCCGATTTTTTTGTGGTTCCGGCTGGTTATTTCAACATGACTCATCGGCAATGAGTAGAAGGCCGCTTCGCAGATGCTGCACAGGGCGGAGATTATAACGGCAAAGCCAACGGACAGGCATAGTAGCAGGATCAAGGGTTCCTCCCGATGTTCTCGGTAGACTGGGTTGAGAAGCTGTTTGCGATAGCTGCCAGGAATCTAATGCAATTATTTGATTTTATCATGCAATTATCGTTGCGTAAGGGTTACTCTGTATTATAATACAACATCTCCTTCAATAAACTCTACACAGCCAAGGGTAACCGTACCCAGCAACACCACCGAACTCCTTCAGTTTTTTTGAGATGGCGAAAGCAGCCTGCTGTTTTCTGAATGCGCCACCATAGCCTCGCGCAGAGAGGCCGGAAGGGGATTTGCAACCTATGGTTTGCATGAAAAAATGTTCGGTCTTTATTGTCGATCCGGATCCGTCACGCAAGGCCGCTTTTCAGGAATTACTGGGGAGCTGGCCCCATCTCGTCTGCTATGCCAAAACCATCGAAGAATTCAAACAGCTTCTTGCCGGGGTTGTGCCGGATGTTGTCCTGTTCAATTTCAACCTGCCAGGCCTGCACGAGCAGGATTTCCCGCGTTATGTCACCAACGTCTGCCCCCATGCGATCAGGATTGTTTTTTCGGAAAAAACAGAGGCCGATGCCCTGGTAAGGCTGGTGGCGACCGGGGCGGCGCACCGGGCGTTTTGCCTGCCCTTGAATAAGGAACTGGGACGCTCACTGGAGCATGATCTTGCCGTGCGCTCGCGGATTCGGATTCGTAAATGCTGGGATTTTCTCAAACATGGCCAAGGGCTTCCCGCGCTCCCGCCCGTGGTGCACGAACTGGAAGCCCTTCTTCAGAACCCTGATTATGCTTTGAGCCAGGTTGCCGAGATTCTCGGCAAGGATCCCATTCTTGCCGCCCGGCTCTTGCAGATGGTCAATTCCGCGCATTTTTCCAGGGGGATGAAGATCGATGATCTCCACCGGGCGGTAAGCTGCCTGGGGATCAGCCGAACCCGGAAAATAGTCCTTTTCATCTGTGCGCTCAACCACTTTCAGTATCCCAAAAAATACCACCGCCATGCCCTGAATATCATTGATCACAGCATTCAGTGTGGCAAGCTTGCCGGACTCATCGCCAAGAGGCTTGCCCCCGGGCAGGAGAGAACCGCGGTTACCGCGGGGCTTCTCCATGATATCGGCAAATTGGTTTTTCTCGCCTCCCTTGACGAGGCGTTGCACCATTCCCCCGCCTTCCTGCGCCGCTATGGCCTGTTTGCCACCGAGATGGAGGAACAGATCTTCGGCATCACCCATCTGGAGTTGGGCAGCGCCCTGCTTCTTTGGTGGAATCTCCCCCTGGTCATCGGTGAAGCGGCGGCAAACCACAGCCAGCCCCTCAACTCCCTGCAAGGGGTGCCCCTGTGCGTGGCCATTGCCGACCGGTGTCTTCTCAAGGCTGCCAACGGGGAGGCAATCACCACTGATTTCAATCTGCTTTCCCCGGATCTGCCCGTGGAGCAATGGCTGCAATATGCCCGGACCCTGACCATGGACAAAATCATGCCCATTGCCGCATGATTGTTGAAATCGCAACAAGCCGCGATTACAACGGTTGTTGCTTTGTAATTTCCGTAAGGTAAACCCCCGGCTCTGCGGGGGGACTCGTAAAGGTTTGACCTTTACTGTAATCGTGTTCAGGCTGTTCCCGTGAATGTAGCGTTTTTATTCCCCCCTTTAACAAAGGGGGAGGCAAATAGTGTTGCCGGCTTGGGCGGCTCACGGTTTTGTCGGCGCCTTTGAGGCGCTCCCAATAAGCCACCGGCTTTGCCGGTAGTGACTCACTATTTGATTTCCTGATTAGCGTTAATCTTCCGCGGAGCACTTAAAATGTCATTCCCGAAACGTTTCTAGTCGGGAATCCAGTTTCTAACGGACCGAAATCATAGATCCCCGACAAAGACGCTCGGGATGACGGGCTTATTGCGGAAGATCAGTGCTAATCAGGTTTGATTTTGTTTTACGGGCC
>DASWIU010000111.1:0-2186 GCA_036397515.1 Desulfurivibrionaceae bacterium
CTGGGGCTTGCCGTGGTGCACGGCATAGTAAAAAGCCACCACGGCCATATTACGGTATACAGCGAACCGGGAAAAGGCACGAGCTTCCATGTCTATCTGCCGCTGACCGAACAGATTGCCGTCGCTTTGCCGGAGAAAGCCGCGCCCAAGGAACTTCAGGGGAAAGGCGAACGGGTTCTTTTCGTCGATGACGAAAAGCAAATCCGGGAGGTGGTTGCCGCCATTTTAACGAGAAACGGCTATCAGGTGACACCCTGTGCCGATGGGGCGCAGGCCCTGGCGGAATTCGAGAAAGGGCCGGAGCGGTTTGAGCTGGTGATCACCGATATGACCATGCCTTCCATGACCGGAGCCGAACTGACGCAAAAAATCCTGGCCCTGCGTCCCCAGACCCCCATCATTCTCTGCACCGGCCAGAGTGAATTCATCAACAGGGAAAAGGCCCTGGCCATGGGAATTCGCGCTTATTTGCATAAACCGGTCTTGATGGAAGCACTCCTCGGGGCGGTAAGAAAAGCCCTGGAGCAAGGCAGCTCACCCTTTGACCACCGCCAGGGGGCGTAGCTCCACCACCACCTCCACCAGATCCAGCTGGTTGTCGATCACCTCATCGATGTCCTTGTAGGCGCCGGCCGCCTCTTCCAGATCCCCCACCGAGCGAACAGCATGGATGATGCCCTGGTCGTCCAGCCGTTTTTTTTCCTGGTCCAGGTTCAGCTGGCGCTGGGCCTGCTTGCGTCCCATCTTCCTGCCCGCGCCATGGGAGCAGGAGGCAAAACTCTCCTTGTTGCCCTTGCCCCGCACGATATAGCTGGGGGTCCCCTGGGAGCCAGGGATAATGCCGAGCTCCCCTTCCCGGGCCCGGGTCGCCCCCTTGCGATGCACCATGACCTCTCGGTGAAAATGCTCCTCCAGGGCCGCGTAATTGTGGGCGATGTTGATCATCGGTTCAAAAAAGACCGGTGCCGCCACGGCCAGCAGGGCATCCTTGACCCGCTCCATCATGATCTTCCGATTGGCATAGGCGAAATCGATGCAGTACTGCATCTCCCGCAGGTACTGCTGGCCGGCCTGGCTGTTGACGGGCAAAAAGGCCAGCTGCCAGTTCGAGGGGATCTTGGAGCCCCAGCGCCGATTCAGTTCCATGGCCAGGCGATTATAATGATTGGCCACCTTGAAGCCGAGATTGCGGCTGCCGGAATGGACCATCAGCCAGACATGGCCGTCATTGCCTTTCTGGATCTCGATAAAATGGTTCCCTCCCCCCAGGGTGCCGAGCTGGGTCAGGGCGCTTTGAAATTGGCTGGCCACCACGGGCAGCTCGGTAAGCGGGATAGCCGTCCGCGGCATGAGGCTTGCTTTTTGCCGGTGCTGGTGGTGCTTGAAGCCGAGGGGCACGGTCCTTCTGATCTCCGTAAGCGCCGCTTTCAGCTTTTCCGGCGGGATGGCGGTCAGGGAGGTCCGCACGGCGCACATGCCGCAGCCGATGTCAACGCCGACCGCGTTGGGAACCACCATCTCTTCCGAGGCCATCACCCCGCCGATGGGCATGCCGTACCCCTGATGGGCATCGGGCATCACTGCGACATGTTTGAAGACAAAGGGAAGATTGGCGAGATTTTTGGCCTGGGCAAAGGCCCCGGCGTCAATGTCGTCAAGCCAGAGTTTGATCGGCTGTTTTTCGGTGGTGATTATCTGTTTCATCGGAATGCACCTCCCTTGCCGTTGCTGTTCCAGCTGATTAGGATGATCCTCGACGTTTTGTCCGCTTCTGTCCGGAAGACGAGCCCTTCTCCCGGCCCGCTCGTGGCCTCCCCGGCGTTACATCGGGCCGGAGTTCCAAAACCTGCCGCTGCTCTCCCGCCTTTTCTGACCGGATTTTCCCAGCGCCTTTCCGCCCGAGGTCCGTGCCTGGCGCCTTGCTTTTACGCCCCGACGCTACAGCGCTTGCGCCTCTGGAATCCAGGGCCTGCCGCTGGGCGCGGCGGTCGCTGACCTTCTTGGCCCCGGGAAGCAGGGTCTTTTTCTCGCAATCCAGACCGGTGACATACATGGCCGTGGAGATCGTTCCCGGCGTCGGGGTAAAATCCTGAAACTGTCGGACCGCCAGGCCGAGGGAACCGAGGCGCGCCGCCATTTTTTCCGTGTCCGCCAAGGTGCAGCCGGGATGGGAGGCAATCAGATAC
>DASWIU010000112.1:0-4900 GCA_036397515.1 Desulfurivibrionaceae bacterium
CGAGGGCGGGACGCGGAAAAACTCGGGCTTCGCCCTCAAACAGTTCCCGCGTCTTTTTCCGCCCCCGTCTGCGAGGCGCGGCAGGACAAATGGGGGAGAAAAGACTCCCATTGGCACGCAGCCGAGCACCGGAGAGGCTGCCGAAAAGGGGATTTGCACTGTTTGAGCGAAAGCCGAGTTTGCAAAGCCCCGGCAGCATCGAGGAGTACCCCATGCGGGGCATAAACTCCGGGCATCCCGCCTTCGGCGGGACCAGTGACACGGGGGCCCTTTCTTTGGTTCGTTTCTTTGGGCAAGCAAAGAAATGAACATCCCCCTCTCCCACGCTGTAGCTTCCCGGCCTTGCCGAGAATCCCTACGCATCAAGGGCGGAGAAGAATAGCCGATATTTTTTTTGCCTCCCCCCGGCTTTCGGAGTATATTGACTACCTAGTATCCCGTACCACATTGTTCCATTACACGTGACGAACAAGGCTTCCTATTGAAAATCATCCTCATAGTCGATGATTCCGCCATGATCCGGCGTATCGTCAGCCAGCTTGTCCAGCGACTGGGGCACCAGTCCATCACTGCGGAAAACGGCCTCCAGGGATGCGAACTGGCCGCCGAGATCCGGCCGGACATGATTATCATGGACATCGAAATGCCGATAATGGATGGCTTCGAGGCAACCAGCCGGATCAAGGCGGACCAGCGCACCGCCCATATCCCGGTGGCGTTTTTCACCGCCTTGGGGAGCGAGGAAAATATCCAGCAGGCCAGGGACGCGGGCGGCGTCGGCTTTTTAAACAAGCCGATCTGCAAGGAAGAGCTCGGCCAAGCCATCCGCGACATTCTCGGGACGGACTGACCAGCCATGGCCTCTATCCGGGACTACCTGTTCGATACCGCTTTTCTGGACCAATCCCTCGCCTATCTGGCCGAGACGCTTGATCTCGCGATCACCGTGCTCGACAGCGAGGGCACGCCGGTGGCAAGCCGCCACACCGATGGTCACGCTACCCCGGTCAGCCGCGCCTACCCCTTCAATTTTCCCTCCGACATCGGTTCCCTGGTCTGCGCCGCGCCAAACCAGGACCTCCTTGCCCGGGCCGAACCGCACATCCTCTATTGCCTGGCCTCCCTCAACAACCTGCTCATGCGGGAGACGGAACTCCAGGAAACCAGCGAGGAGATGCTGCGCCTCTCCAGCCAGATGAATTTCCTGTTCAAGGTGGCCAAGAAGATCATCGGGATCGATGACCTGAAAAAATGCTACCAGATCATCCTGGATGAAATTTCCCTGACGATCAAGGCGGACCAGGGGTTCATCCACACCAAGGGCCGCTGGGAAGAAGAAATCCGCGTCACCCACCGGATGACCGACCAAGAAGTGGACTCCACCCGAAACAGCGTCTGCCTCCAGCGCACGGCGGCAGGCAGCACCATCATCTGCACCCGCGAAGACGGCGCCTCGCTGCTCTACTCGCCGATCAAGGAAAAGGACAGCCAGAGCGGCCAGATGGTCTTTATCCGCGCCCGCGCCCTTCGGGCTTTTTCCGCCTCGGAAAAACAGCTGGTCGCCATCATCGAAAACATCATCTCGCCGACCTTTGAAACCCTGCGGCTCTACGACAGCCTCCAGGATCTCTATCTGAACACAGTCAAGGCCCTGGCCGCGGCCATCGACGCCAAGGACGAGTACACCCACGGCCATTCCTTCCGGGTGGCCAAGTACGCCATGGCCATCGGCGGCGAGCTGGGGATCAACAACCAGCAGCTCACCGACCTGGAGATCGCCGGGTACATGCATGACCTGGGCAAGATCGGCATCTCGGAAATGATTCTCTGCAAACCCGGCAAGCTCACCCACGAAGAGTTCTGCCTTATCCAGAAACATCCGGTCTTCACCGATAAGATTCTCCAGCCCATCAAGCTGCCCGCCCACATCCTTGAGGGCGCAACCCAGCACCACGAACGGATGGACGGCACCGGCTACCCCGGCGGCCTGCAAGGCGCGAATATCTCCCTGTTCGGCCGGATCATCGCGGTGGCGGATGTCTTCGACGCCCTCACCTCCAAGCGCACCTACCGGGAAGCCTTGCCTGTGGAAGAGGCTCTCAAGACGCTGTGCGACGGGATCGACAGCCTGTTCGACCGCGAGATGATCCTCGCCTTCATCTCGGCCCTGCGTTCGGAGCGGAGCAAGGAGGTGCTGGCCGACATCAACATGGGGCTCCGCTACGACGACATCCATAATCTGAACCAGTTTCTCATCGAGCTGGCGGAATTTGCCCTGGCCGTCAACCGGGATTAACCCCGTCCGGCGGACGATCACCAAGGAAACCCATGCAAATTCTCAAGCATCTTTTCGACAACAACAAGAGCTGGGCAGCCACGATCAAAAAGGGTGATCCTGATTTCTTCGCCAAACTCGCCAACCAGCAAAGCCCCGAGTACCTCTGGATCGGCTGCGCCGACAGCCGGGTGCCGGCCAACGAAATCGTCAACATGCTGCCCGGCGAGATCTTCGTCCACCGCAACATCGCCAACATGGTGGTCCATACCGACCTCAACTGCCTATCGGTGATCCAGTACGCGGTGGATGTGCTCAAGGTCAAGCACATCATTGTTTGCGGCCACTACGATTGCGGCGGGATCAACGCCGCCCTGGAAAACAACGAGCACGGCCTGATCGACAACTGGCTGAGGCACATCAAGGACGTGTACCGGTTTCACCAGAAAGAGATCGACGCCCAGCCCAACGAAAAAGAACGGCTCGACCTGCTCTGCGAATTGAACGTGGTGGAACAGGTGGCCAACGTCTGCCATACCACCATCGTCCAGAACGCCTGGAAATCCGGGCAGGAACTGGCGGTGCACGGCTGGATTTACCGGGTGAACGACGGCATCCTCAGGGATCTCAGTGTCTGCACCACCGGCATCCAGGATATCCCCCTGGTGCAGCGCATCGCCTGAGCCCTTCCCCCGGAGGGCCTTATTTCTTCCGCACTCTGTACTTTGCACTCTCAACTCTGCACTTTTAACTATCATCCATGCCTGTTTTCCAACTGAGCGACACCCTGCTTTTTCCGCCTCCGGCCCTGGCCAGGGAAGACGGCCTGCTGGCGGTGGGCGGCGACCTCTCGGTGCCGCGGTTGCTGCTGGCCTACCAGCACGGCATCTTCCCCTGGTACTCGCCCGGCGAGCCGATCCTCTGGTGGTCGCCGGACCCGCGCCTGGTTCTGTTCCCCGCGGAGTTCCATCTGGCAAAACGGTTGGCCCGCACCATCCGGCAGCAGATATTCAGCATCACCTTTGATACGGCTTTTGCCCAGGTGATCAAAGCCTGCGGCCAAACCCGCCGCAAGGAGGGCCAAGGCACCTGGCTGGATGAGGAGATGATCCGGGCCTACTGTGAACTGCACGACCAGGGCCATGCCCATTCGGTGGAATGTTGGCAAAATGGGGAGTTGGTCGGCGGCTTGTACGGGGTGGCGCTGGGCGCGGTGTTTTTCGGAGAGTCCATGTTCAGCCTGGTGCCCGACAGCTCCAAGGTAGCCCTGGCCGGATTGGTTGAGCGGTTGCAGGGTTGGGATTTTGCGCTGATCGATTGCCAGGTCGGCACCGGGCATCTGCAGCGGCTGGGGGCCAGGGAGATTTCCGGGGCGGAGTTTTCCACCCGGTTGGCGGAGGCGGTGGCCAAGCCGAGTCGGCTGGGTTCATGGAGTAATTTCTGAAAAAGATGTATCCGGGAAATGCAGCACGAAATTAGTCTGTTCATTTCTTTGCTTGCCCAAAGAAACGAACCAAAGAAAGGGCCCCCTGTGTCCCTTGTCCCGCCGAAGGCGGGATGCCCTGTGCTCCTCGATGCTGCCGGGGCTTTGCAAACTCGCTGCGCTCAAACAGTGCAAATCCCTTTTTCGGCAGCCTCTCCGGTGCTCGGCTGCGTGCCAATGGGATTTTCCCCTCCCCCATTTGTCCTGCCGCGCCTCGCAGACGGGGGCGGAAAAGACGCGGGAACTGTCTGAGGGCGAAGCCCGAGTTTTTCCGCGTCCCGCCCTCGTCGAGAAGTAAGGGTAGCCCGCAGGGCCAGGACTGGCTGGGGTGCCCTTTTCTTGTTTCTTCTTTTGGGCACGCAAAAGAAGAAAGAGTGAACAGCAGAAAGGGCACAACCGCCTTCCCCGAAATCACCGGATGAATCTTATCCGGGGATTCCGGGAAATCTGAGAAGCAGATCCTCAAGGGTGACAATCCCGTCCGGCTCAATCCCCACCTGCCTTGCCACAACCCGATACACCTCCAGCCGCGAACACCCCCTCTCGCGTAAGGCGGCCAAGGACAAAGCCCCGTCCGACTTGGAGAGCTTCCGGCCATCTTCGCCCAGCACCAGGGGATGGTGTCGAAAAACCCCTCCTGCAAAAAAATTGTCCCCATGCAACCCGGCGAGAAAAAGCTGGGCCGCGGTGGAGGCCAGGAGATCCTGGCCGCGGACAATGAGATTGATCCGGTCATCCAGATCATCGACCAGGCTGACCAACTGATAGGCAGGCAGATCCTCCTTTCGCCAGAGCACAAAATCCCCCATCGCCTTACAGAGCGGCACCTCCTGCCCATCCACCCGAAAGACGCTGCCTTCCGGAACCCGCACCCGAATCGCCTCCCCTTCTCCAGGCTCGGCGGAACGCCTCCGGCAGAACCCCGGATAGACCCCATCCGGCGCAAGGCTCCTGATCATCCTGCGCGAGCAGCCGCAGGGATAGAGATGCCCGAGGCGACGAAGCTCGGCCAGAAATTCACGATACCGCGCCAGCCGAAGCTGCTGGGAAAATCGGCGGTGGAAGTCATCCGGCCCCGTGGGCCCTTCATCCCAGGTGATCCCGAGCCAATCGAGCTGGAGGAAGATATCCTCAAGATATTC
>DASWIU010000113.1:0-19982 GCA_036397515.1 Desulfurivibrionaceae bacterium
ACCTGGCTGCCGCAATATTATTTCTGCTGGCGGCTGGGAAGCTGGCTGCTTCCCGGGCGTCTTTCCTGGCCTCGGATCCAGGAGCTGCTGGGGGTGCTCACCTCCGGCACAGGCTTTAAAGAAAGCCTTGCCCTCCTCGGGCAACTGGGCCTTGAGGCGGTTGCGGTCATGCTGGTCGGCGGGGTTCTGCTGGCAATCCCCTTTACCTGCGCCGGATATATCCTTTCTTTCAAATTCTTCCGCGCTCTCCGTAAAAAGAGACAGGAAAAACACATCCTTAAATGAGACCCCATGAGCAACGATCTGCCCATAAAAAAAATCCTGACCGCGCACCAGCTGGCCCCCAGCAAAAAACTGGGGCAGAATTTCCTGGTCCACCGGCAGACCGCGGAACGCATTGTCGAGCTTTCGGGCGTTACCCAGGACGACTCTGTGCTGGAGCTCGGGGTGGGGTTAGGCTCCCTGACCCTGCCCCTGGCCGAACGGGTCAAGCAGGTCATCGGCCTGGAGCTTGATGCCGGAATCATTGCCTACCACCAGGAGCACCACTCCCTGCCCGGCAACGTCACCCTCATCCACCAGGATTTGCTCAAGGCCGATTTTGCCGAACTTGCCGCCCAGACCAACGGTCCGCTGAAGATCCTGGCCAACCTTCCCTACTCCATCTCCAATCTGCTTCTTTTCAAGCTCATCGAAAGCCACGAATCCCTGAGCTGGGCCGTGCTCATGCTGCAAAAAGAGGTGGGCCAGCGCCTCACCGCCCCGGTGGGCTCCAAGGAATACGGGGTGCTTTCCGTTCTGCTCGCCGATTGCGCCTCGGTGCAAACCATCATGCAGGTGGGACCGGGCCAGTTTCATCCGCGGCCCAAGGTGGATTCCGTGGTGGTGCGGATCACCTTCCGCCCGGTGCCTTCCCGAGTGGCGCAGATTCCTGCCCATGACCGGAAACTGCTCCGGCGCATCGTCAATGCCGCCTTTGGCCAGCGGCGCAAGACCCTGCGCAACTCCTTGAGCGCCGGCATGATCAACGGCTTGTCCCGGGAACAGATCTCCGCCCTGCTGACGCAATCGGGGATCAACCCGGAAACCCGGGCGGAGCGGTTGACCATTGAGGATTTTGTCCGCCTGACCAACGCCGTGACCGGCTGCCCCCCAAGCTGATCGCCATGCGCGACTTTGTTTTCCACAACCCGACCAAGATCATCTTCGGCCGGGATACCCTTGGCCAGACAGGCGAGCAGGCCGCCTCCTTTGGCAGCAAGGCCTTGCTGGTCTCAGGCAGAGAGAGCCTGAAAAGGCTTGGGGTTTACCAGACAGTCCTTCATTCCCTACATCAAGCCGGAATCGAGGTTATCGAGCACGAAGGCGTACAGCCAAACCCCACTGTAAGTCACGTCCAACACGGCATTGGACTGGCGCAAAAAAACGGGGTCGAGGTTATTGTCGCCGCAGGAGGCGGCAGCGTCATTGACAGCGCCAAGGCCATTGGGGCCGGAGCCTTGGCAGGTCATGATGTCTGGGGGTTTTTCAAGGGGAAAAAAAGCATCCGGGCGGCCCTGCCGGTTATCGCCGTGCCCACCATCGCCGGATCGGGCTCGGAAACCAACAACGGCATGGTGCTGACCAACGAGGCAACCTGCCAGAAGATCGGCATCGGCAACCGGCATCTTTTCCCGAAAATCGCCATCCTGGATCCCGCCGTCACCTTCAGCGTTCCGCCCTCCGCCACCGCCTTTGGGGCAGTGGACGCCTTCAGCCATCTGCTTGAGTTTTACCTGAACCGGGAAGAATCCTTCTCCCCCTTGCAGGATCACTACAGCACCGGCCTGATGCAAACCCTGATGGCCGCCTGCGAGGCAGCCTTGGCCAACCCTCTGGATTATCAGAGCCGGGCCGAACTTATGTGGGCAAGCTCCTTGGCCTTAAACGGCATCAGCGCCGCGGGCCTTGGCCGGGTCGGTTTTCCCTGCCACCTGATCGAACACTCCCTCAGCGGACTGCACAATATCCCCCACGGCGCCGGACTCGCCGCCATCCTGCCCGGAGCCATGGCCTATGCCGCCAGGAAAAACCCGGCCCGCCAAGCCCTTTTTGCCGCCCAGGTTTTTGGGGTGAAGGAGGCGGATCAGCAGCTCCTGGCCCAGACAGGAATCCGTCTTTTCAGCCAATGGTTGCGGAAAATAGCCGCCCCCACCTCGCTTGCCGACCTGGGCCTCTCAGCGAAGGACCTCCCTGCCCTTGCCGCCAATACCCGGGCGCAGGCACGCCTGTGGCGACTTACGGGGTATCCCCCGGAGATTGTCGAGGCGATTCTTCGGGAATGTCTGTGATGGTGAATTTTCCGGCCGGACCTGTGTATTCAACCAGCTCCGCGGTCAAGGAGCCGATGACGATCTTCGCCTGAATCCTGATGGGGATTCGCCAGGCGTCATCGGTGAGCCAGACCAGGGGATCCCCGATTTTTTCATAGAGCCCCTTGAATTTCAGATGCGGCTGCACCTTGAGCGTGTTTTTCTTGCCCAGCACACTTTCCTGCTCTTCCCTTCCCTCCACGGTTACCGCCACCTCATGCCGCTTTTTATCGGCAAAGGTGGGAACAATCATCGGGGCATCCCCGGCAAAGGACAAGGCGCGCATGACGAAAAAGGAAGAAAACTCGTTATGCATCGGGCCATCGAGCTGATAGATATCGGCGGGCTCGTCATTTTTGCGATAGGACACCCGAAACCTTTCCTGATCATATTTGCTCACCTTGCTGTTGACACGATGCCCTTCCTTCTGCTGCATTTCATGACGGCTCGGCAAGCGTAGCACCCCCTGGACGATGGTGCGGAACCGATCCTCCACCGGGTAGAATACCGCCAGCAGCCCCGCGCTCCTGGCGGTCACGTCAAGGGCAAAGGTATCCTGGCGGTCGGCAATCTTGCTGACCTGCATGACGAGTTCCCCCGCCGTTATGCCAAGCCAACTGACCGTATAGCGCAAGGTCTCCCCTCCCGCATAGGCGGTTTGCAACAGCGCCTCATCCGGTTTGGTGCCGGGATTTGCCATCTCGGTTGCGCGAGGGGACGGTGCGCGCACCACAAGAAAACCATCGGGGTCAAGAAGGAGTTCCTCGCCCCAGGCAAGGGAGGAAGCAAGCAGGCCGCAGAGGATAAAAAAAAGGACCCTGCCTGCCCGGAGGTTAACGATATTTTTTGTCACCATGATTCGCACAAAAGCCTCGTCAAAAAAAGGGTTCCCGGTTGCGCCAACCGCGCCGCGTGATTTTTCATCCTCGTTTTTTTTGCTGTTTCCGCCCAACTCTTGTGTGGTACATCATTACAATAGCACCGTTGCCGGGGCAAGCCAACAAAGCAGAGTCATGCCCGGCACGAAAAAACAGAGAGAAGATCATGTCCCTTGCCAACAGAAAACAGTATGGGCAATTTACCGCCGTCATGCACCGGGAATACGAACGGGCTGTAAAAAAAATGCGGGAAGAGCTGTCCCAAGGCCGAACATACGAACATGCCTGCCATGGCATGGCTGACATCAGTCAGGAGATACAGGCTTTTGTCAAAGAAGATTTTCTCAAAATCATCATTGCGGAAGAACATTTCGGAACAGGCATCGACATCTCCGACATCGCCCTGTTGCTTGAGCTTCCGTACGAAAAGGTCGAATCCGCCAGGCTGGCGCTGCTCAACGACATGAGGCAGGAAACGGAATGCCATCCAGAGCCGCGGACCACAAAAATAAACTGATATCCCTGCACGTTAGGGCGTGCAGGGCATGTTCATGACAACGTACCCCCAACACTCCGGATTGCGGGCAAAAAAATAGGCGGGCCTCCACAAGGAAGCCCGCCCAGGAAAAAAAACAATCAGTGCATCCTACCAGCGGCAGGAACGACGGTGGTGGCCGGAACCCATGCCCATGCCCATGCCCATGCCGGGTCCGCCACATCCGAAACCGGCCTTGGTCAAACCGGCCTCCCGAGCCTTCTTGTGCATCTGGCCACGGAGATCAAATAACTCCTCGGAGAGCCTTGCCGCCTTTTTCTCGTCCGGCTTTTCCCCGCTCATCACCGCGTCCAGCTCGGTTTTCTTGGAAAACATCTTCTTGCGCAACTCCGTTGTCTCGTCAAAAAATTTCTCCCTGGCCTTCAAGGTCTCTTCGCTCATCTGTCCTTGACCTTGCCCGGGGCCACCCATCATGGCATTACCAGGCCCCATGCCCGGTCCGCCTCCCGAAGGTTGCGCCTCGGCAAGCTGATATCCGGCCAAACCGATCGTGGCGATTGCGGCAACTGCAAGTAATGTCTTTTTCATCGTGTACCTCCAGAACATTTTGGTGTTGAATGGAATAGGTTGCAATGGTGTCTCTGTGTATCCTGTTCTTATTACAACAACCATGCCAACAACCGACCACAAAACACAACCTGCTGAAATTAAAGATTTTCTTGTAAAAGAACAAGACTCATCCAACGCAGAATCAAAACAGGAAATGCAGGTTGGATATTTTTTATCCATGCCCCAGTCGGCTTACTGGTTATTTTTTACCCAGCCTGAAATCATCAGGAAACAAAAAGATGCCCGCATGCCGTGATGAGAGCATTTCCCTCACAGGGACAGAGGAGGAACAATAATTGCTTGTGCGGCATAATAATGGTTTCATAGAGACGGGCATCCTCTCCTTGCCGACAAAGATTTTTCCCCGGGATAGTGCATCATGAAAAAAGAAACAAAGATCGTCACCTCCCCATTCGCCTACGCCTCCCCCTGGATTCTGGCCACTGCCATAGGCATGCTCATTGCCATTGTCTTTTTCTTTGCAGCCAATAACCTGCAGCGGGAAAAACGGATCATGACCGAAAGCCTTTTCAACAAAGGGCAGGCCATAATCCGTTTTGTCGGCGCAGGCACCAGGGCCTCGATGATGATGGGAGCCCCCAACGCCCAACAATTCCAACACCTGATCGAACAGGCTGCGGGCGAATCGAGCATTGTCTATATCGCCGTGGCCGACAGCACCGGTAAAATCGTGGCGCACAGCACCCCCGGCCTGGTGGGCACCGACCTCGACCATCCCCTGCTTGCCGACCAGGAGCTTACGCCAGTCGGCAAATACCGGATCATCAACGACCAGGGAACGGGCCAGAAGGTCTTTGAAGTTGCAGGGCCGTTCAAACCGTTCATGCGCGGACGCGGTCGTTTTTTCAAAAGACACCCGCAGGCAATGCAGCAGGCTGGAAAACCGGACAGCCTTGCCGGGGAAGAGGCGAAGAACCCGGCGGCCTGCCAATCTTTTCCCGGCAAGGACACCTGGCTGCCCGGGGAGAATCTCTCTATTGTGGTCGGCCTCGACATGGCGGAACAGGATGCCATTATCCGGCAGGACCGGTACCATATGCTCTACATGTCCATCGCCATGCTGCTGGTGGCGATTGGCGGCTGGATCGCCTTGCTCACCGCGCAAAGCTACCGCTCCTCCCAAAAAACCCTCATGAACATGCGGGCCTTTACCGACCTGCTTATCTCCCGCCTGCCCGTGGGCATCATCGCCACCAATGCCGAGGGACATATCCAGACCTTCAACAGCACCGCGGCAAAATTCACCGGCAAAACCCCGGAACAGGCCATCGGCCATCTTCAGACCTCGGTCTTGCCGCAGATCCAGCAGGTTACCGCCCAGGACGAGGAGGTCCTTGACAGGGAGATCCTCCTGCCCCCGGATTCTCCAGCGCCCAATCATCTGCACCTCAGCTCCGTGCCCATCACCGATGGCCAAAGCAACACCATCGGCAGGGTCACGCTCATGTACGATGTTACGGAGATCAAAAAACTCGAAGCCCAGGTCCGGCGGCATGACCGCCTGGTCGCCTTGGGCAAGATGGCCGCCGGCGTTGCCCATGAGGTGCGAAACCCGCTGAGCTCGATTAAGGGGTTCGCCACCCTGCTGGGCTCCCGTTTTCCGGCAAAAAGTGAGGAGGGGGAGGCTGCCAGGCTGTTGATCAACGAGGTGGAACGGCTCAACCGCAGCATCACCGAGCTGCTTACCTACGCCCGCCCCCTGCCCCTGACCATCGCCGAGGTGGAGATCGAACCGTTTATCGAGGCATCCCTCAAACTTATCCAGAGCGACGCCAAGGAACTGGGCGTTGCCGTGCATCAGGAGATCGCCCTGGTGCGCAAGCAAGTACGCCTGGATAAGGATCGCCTCAATCAGGTGCTGCTGAATCTCTATCTCAACAGCCTGCAGGCCATGGAGCACGGCGGGGAATTATGGGTGGCGGTGCGGGAAGGAGCACGGCCCGGCACCATTGAAATAAGCGTGCGGGACACGGGCTGCGGGATCGCGGCGGACATTCTGGAACGGGTCATGGACCCGTATTTTACGACCAAACCGGAGGGCACCGGCCTGGGACTGGCCATGGTCTACAAAATCATCGACGAACACGGCGGCACGATCAAAATCGCGAGCAAGGAAGGGGAAGGCACCACCGTGACCATTATTCTGCCGGGGTAAGCGGTCACAGGGCGCCGCATCTCCTTTGTCATCGGCCTGTCCGCATACCTGGTGTATAGCGAACAAGGCCTCTTTCGCGGATCTGCGCCACCCTGCAACCGCTTACCGATGTGAGGACACGCACTGTACCCGGGATGACGCAACTCATTCCCCATGGACGAAAAAACATGGCTCGATCTCTGCAATGTAAACGCGCAGCAGTGCCGCAGATGCGCGAAAGAGGCCGGCGAAGTGTGCAAGCGCACATGAGCAGGCCGATGACAAAGCAGATGCGGTGCTGCTGCGCGTTTACTCTTTTTCGCGCCGGATGCGAGCCCCGGCCGCGGAGAGTTTGCCCACCAGATTGTCGTAGCCCCGGTCCAGATGATAGACCCGGGAGATATGGGTTTCCCCCCCAGCGGCAAGGGCGGCGATCACCAGAGAGGCGCTGGCCCGCAGATCCGTGGCCATTACCGGCGCCCCGCTCAACCGGTCCGTGCCGGTGACAATGGCGCTGTGGCCATCCACCTTGATGTCCGCTCCCATGCGATGCAACTCGGCCACATGCATGAAACGGTTCTCAAAGATGGTCTCGGCAATCACGCTCAAACCGGTGCTCAAGGTCATCAGCGCCATGATCTGGGCCTGCAGATCGGTGGGGAAGCCGGGATAGGGCATGGTCTTGATATCCACGCTCCGCAGAGGCCCCCTGCGGGCAACACGGATCCGGTCCATGCCTTCCTCGATCGACAACCCGGCGGCCCGTAATTTTTCTAGCAGAGCCGGCAGATGCTGCGGATTGCACTGCGTCACCGTGGCCTCGCCGCCAACCGCGCCGACGGCGATGAGATAGGTCCCGGCCTCGATTCGGTCGGGGATGACCTCCATCTCGGCCCCGTGCAATTTCTTCACCCCTTCAACCACCAGGGTATCGGAATCCTTGCCCTTGATCCGCGCCCCCATTGCGATGAGCAGATCGACAAGATTCCCGATCTCCGGCTCACGGGCTGCGTTCTTGATCACGGTGACGCCCTCGGCCAGGGTCGCGGCCATGAGGATATTCTCCGTCCCGGTGACCGAAGGGATATCGAAGCAGACCGTGCCTCCCTGCAATCTGCCCACCGCCTTGGCCTCGACATACCCTTGGCTCAATTCGTTTTGGGAGCCGAGTTTTTCCAACCCTTGGAGATGAAAATTGATGGGCCGGGCGCCGATGGCGCAGCCTCCGGGCAGGGAAACCCGGGCCGTGCCCATCCGGGCCAAAAGGGGCCCCAAAACCAGCACCGAGGCCCGCATGGTCTTCACCAGCTCATAGGACGCCTCGCAGCTGGTGATGGTGCCGGCATCCAGCACCAGCACCGTGCCGTCTTTCTGCCACTTGACCCCGAACGATTCGAGCAGGGTAAGAAAGGTCCGGACATCCCGAAGATCCGGCACATTGCGCAAGATGATCGGTTCACCGCTCAGCAGACAGGCGGCCATCAGCGGCAGGGCCGCGTTTTTGGCGCCGCTCACCGCAATTTCACCATGCAGGGGATATCCGCCTTCAATAACTATCTTGTCCATGAAATTCTCACTTATTAAAGGATCGCGGGAAAAATGCGGCGTTACGGCTCAGCAGCGACGGGCCTGGAAAATACGCGGCAAACCAGCCAGATCAGGATGGACCTGCAACCTATCATATTCAGGAAAGGAAGAAAAGATTTTCAACACCGCCTCCTGCTGGTCCGCGCCGATTTCCATGAAAAACAGGCCGCCGGCCAGCATCACCCGGTGCACTTGCGCCGCCAGGGCACGGATCTCGGAGAGACCGTCCGCCCCTCCACTCAGGGCACGATGGGGCTCGAAGTCCCGCACCTCCGGCTGCAGAGTGTCCAATACCGCGGCTGCTATGTAAGGCGGATTGGAAACAACCAGGGCAAACCTTCTTTCCTGCCTGATGGCTGTCAGCCAGTCGCTGTTTACTAAAAAAATCCTCGACCGCACCCGATGCCGAAGGCTGTTCTCCCTGGCAACCTCCAGGGCGGCCAAGGAAAGATCCGCCCCGAACACCAACCGCTCCGGGAGTTCACGGGCCAAAACAACGGTGATCGCGCCGCTGCCAACCCCCAGATCCAGCACCGGCCCGGACGGCAGGCCCTCCTGGCGCACGGTGGCGAAAATTTTCTCCAAAAGCTCCTCGGTCTCGGGACGGGGAATGAGAACCTGGCGGGAAACCGCAAAGGGCAGCGACCAGAATTCCTGCTCGCCGGTGAGGTAGGCCAATGGTTCCCGCAAGAGGCGCCGAGAAAGGAGGGTAGCAAAAAGAGAAAGCTGCGGCGGAGGGATTTCCTGCTCCAGGGCAAGAAAAAATTGACTACGGGAATAACCCAGGACATGCCCCAGCAAAAGCGCGGCTTCGACCTCCGGCTCTGCTACGCCGGCAGCGGCGAGGCGTCGGACGCTCTCAAGATACAGCTGTTTGAGAATCATGGGCGGATTTTCCAGGCCGGGAAAAAACGGGAGTGTGCGTCCACGGAGCAGACATTATTGCATGATCTGCAGGGCTTCTGTTTGGAAATGGACAATGAGGGGGTCGATGAGGTCGTCAAGCTTTCCCGTGAGGATTTCATCCAGTTGGTACAGGGTGAGATTGATCCGATGATCGCTGACCCTGCCTTGCGGAAAATTATAGGTCCGGATACGTTCGCTCCGGTCGCCGCTGCCCACCTGGCTCTTGCGATCCGCGGACATCTTCTCGTCCTGTTCGCGCTGCATCTTGTCGAGAAGCCTGGCCCGGAGAACCTGCAGGGCCTTGGCCTTGTTCTTGTGCTGGGATTTTTCATCCTGGCAGGTCACCACCAGCCCGGTGGGCAGATGGGTGACCCGAACCGCCGAATCGGTGGTATTGACGCTCTGGCCGCCGGAGCCGGTGGAACGGTAAACATCGAAGCGCAGATCATTGGGGCTGATATCAAGCTCCACCTCTTCGGCCTCGGGCATGACCGCCACGGTAACGGCGGAGGTATGGATCCGCCCCTGGGTTTCCGTCTCTGGGACCCGCTGCACCCGATGGGCCCCGGATTCATATTTCAATTTGCTGTAGACCTGCTCGCCGCTGATCAGGGCGATGATTTCCTTGAACCCCCCGATCCCGGTGGGGTTGCTGGTCATCACCTCGACCTTCCACCCCTGCTGCTCGGCATACCGGCTGTACATCCGAAACAGATCGCTGACAAACAGGGCCGCCTCGTCCCCGCCGGTGCCGGCCCGGATCTCGAGCAAGGTGTTTTTATCGTCGTTGGGATTCTTGGGGAGCAGGGCAACCCGAAGCGCCTTGATCAATTCCTCCTGGCGGGACTCCAGCTCGGCAAGGTCCGCCCGGACAAGCTCCCGGAGCTCGCCGTCGTCTTCTTCCTGCAGCAGAAGACGATTCTCCGCGATCTCCTTATTCACCTTCTTGTAGTCGTTATACAGCTCATCAAGTTTTGCCAGATGGGCATGTTCCTTGGCCACCCGACGAAATTCGGCCTGATCGGTTGCCAACCGCGGCTCTGAAAGTCTGGCTTCCAGAGCCAGCTTGCGTTCTGCAACATTTTCAAGTTGGGCAAACATGATGAACTCGCAATAAAGGGGAAAAGGCCACAGGTCCGTTGCACACAATCAAATGGTTACACAAGGCAACCGTTGCAATCGCGGCTTTTGGCGATTTCAACAAACATGATCATCCCGTCAAAAAGGAACGCCCCTGAGCCATCTCCCCTTACAGGGATGGCCCAAAGGCGTTATCAACCCACACAAAACGTTTTTTTTATTCGGCTGCTTGCTGCTTGCCGTATTTCTTATTGAACTTCTCAATCCGGCCGGCAGAGTCAATCAGCTTTTGCTTGCCGGTGAAAAACGGATGGCAGGCGGAACAGATTTCCACTTTTATCGTCGGAAGAACCGAACCGAGTTCAACGGCATTGCCACAGGCACAGACGGCATCGATTTTATGATATTCGGGATGTACATCTTCTTTCATGGACAGAATCCTCCATTAAATTAACAAAAAATCTTTTATATACGGCCCTGACAGGCACATTTTTCCACCAGACGAGTAAAAAACAGTGGACTATATCTTTATATTCTTTTTTTTGCAAGCCGGAATTGCGGAGCGGCTAAAATCAACCGCCTTTCATCATATCGAAAAATTCGGCGTTGGAGCGGGTCCCCTTCATCTTATTCAGGAAAAACTCCATGGCGTCGATGGGGTTCATGGAACCCAGGAGCTTGCGCAAGATCCAGACCTTGTTCAGTTCTTCCGCCGTGAGCAAGAGCTCTTCCTTGCGGGTTCCGGATTTGGCCATATCGATGGCAGGGAAGATTCTCCGATCCGCGATCTTCCGGTCAAGCACAAGCTCCATGTTGCCGGTGCCCTTGAACTCCTCGAAGATAACCTCATCCATCCGGCTGCCGGTTTCGATCAAAGCGGAGGCGATAATGGTCAGACTGCCGCCCTCTTCGATGTTCCGTGCCGCGCCGAAAAATCGCTTCGGACGATGCAGGGCGTTGGAGTCAACCCCGCCGGAAAGAATCTTGCCGCTCGGCGGCACCACCGTGTTGTAGGCCCTTGCCAGACGGGTAATGCTGTCCAGCAGGATCACCACATCCTTCTTGTGCTCCACCAGCCGACGGGCCTTGTCGAGCACCATCTCGGCCACCTGAATATGGCGCTGGGGCGGCTCGTCAAAGGTGGAACTGATCACCTCGGCATCGACCCCCCTCGCCATGTCGGTGACCTCTTCAGGACGCTCGTCGATGAGCAGGACAATGAGAATGATTTCCTTGTGATTTTTGGTGATGCTGTTGGCGATATCCTTGATCAGCACGGTCTTGCCGGTTCTGGGCGGAGCGACGATCAGACCGCGCTGGCCCTTGCCAATGGGCGCCATGATATCCATGATCCGCATGGAGTAGTTGTCCGGCTCCCGCTCAAGCTTGATGCGCTCCTGGGGGTGCAACGGAGTAAGGTTGGAGAAGAGGGTTTTGTCCCGGGCCTTTTCCGGCGGATCAAAATTGACGCTGTCCACCTTGAGCAGGGCAAAATAACGTTCGCCTTCCTTGGGGGTACGGACCGGCCCCTCAATGGTATCGCCGGTGCGGAGATTGAGCCGCCGGATCTGGGAAGGGGAAACGTAGATGTCGTCGGGCCCGGGCAGATAATTGTAATAGGGCGCCCGCAAAAAACCAAAGCCATCGGGCAGAACCTCAAGCACGCCGCTGCCCCAGTTCTCGCCGTTTTTCTCGGCCTGGCCGCCCGCGGCCTGCAGGATGGCAAAAATCAGCTCCTGCTTGCGCATGGCGCTGTAATCTTCAATGCGGTAATCCTTGGCGAGCTTGGTCAGCTCGGTGATTTTCATCAATTTAAGTTCAGATAAGTTCATACAATCCCTTTCTCCATCTCCCGTATACTGCTCTGAATATTGTAGAGTTTGAACCGCGACGGCCCCAGGCAATCCTAAAAGAAAGAATTCAAATCAGATATGAGGAGAAAACGCGAACAACGGAATGCTCACGTCCGCCTCCATCACAACAGAAAAAAATCTGAAATGAAATAATCTTGAAATGTTTCCGCAGAATTACGAAAATACCAGGAAAAAACGGCCATGAACCAGCGGACGGATGCGCCTGACGTCTTTTGACGATGCGGAAATTTTACAGAGAGCAATATGTGAAATTGAACAGGTTTTTTTCGAGAATTTGAATTAGGAGGCTGATATATATTCTCGGATTATTTTGGTCTTATGTAATATAAGGAAGGAATACGTACGTGATTTTTTCGTATGCGATGCGCAATACTATTGGCTAATCCCCTCAGTGTCAACATTTTTTTCGCAATTTTAGCCCCACCGCAAAAAAACCGGCGATTATTTATTTACTCACTTTTCCTTGCCAAAACCTGATACTATTTGTATATTATCAAGTTTTCTGCCCCGGTCACACAGAGAGCCGGTTTTTGCCCACAACAGAAAGAAAACTTTGAAACCAGGAGAGGTTAGCCCGTGCCTGCCGACATAAAAGCCAGACTACTCGAAGCCGGAAAAGACGAGGGGTGCGTAACCCTCAGCTTCCTGAACGACCTGATTCCGGAAGGAAAAGACGCTGATGCCATCGACGGCATTTTCGATTTTCTCAATGAGAATAATATCGAAATAGTCAGCCAGGAAAAATCCGGCAAGAAAAAAACCCTCGACGGCAAAAACTGGGAAGGCGGCGGGGACGGCCAGCACGACGAGCCCCCCCTGGACGATGACGACGACAAGCTCATGGACGCCGCCGCCCTTGTTTCCAAGGAGGATAGCCCGGAGCCGGAAGAAACCACCACCACCTACCTCCGGGAGATGGGCAAATTCGAGCTGCTCACCCCCCAGGAAGAAGAGAAATACAGCAAGACCATCCGCGAGGGATTCGACGGGATAATCCGTTCGGTCCGCCACGAACAGCATGGAACCGAGGAACTGGCCCAGCTGGTTGAACGCATTGACCTGTGGGAAAAACGCGATCCGACCCTGAAGCCCAAAAAGCAGCATCTCAATTTCATGATGCGGGCGATTGGCAAGGCTTGCGAGATGCATCCCACCAAGAAAAAACTCCAGGAAATGCATTGCAAGCTGGAGATGTTCCACCGCTCCATCGAGGTGGCCAAGGATGCCATGATCAAGGCCAACCTCCGTCTGGTGGTCAGCATCGCCAAACGCTACATGCATCAGGGCCTCACCCTGGCCGACCTTATCCAGGAAGGCAATCTCGGCCTGATGCGGGCTGTTTTCCGTTTCGACTATACCAAGGGCAACAAATTCAGCACCTATGCCAGCTGGTGGATCAGGCAGGCGATCACCCGGGCCATCCTGGACAAGACCAGAACCATCCGGCTGCCGGTGCATTTTCTGGAGCTCAGAAGCCAGTTCTTCAAGGCATTTTACTCGCTCCTCAAGGAGTTGGGCCGCGAACCGACCCCCATTGAAATCTCCGAGAAAACCGGCTTGCCGATGGACAAGATCCTCGCCATTCTGGAGGCCTCCCGGGAGCCCATCTCCCTGGAAACCCCAGTGGGCGACGACGACTCCACCCTGGGAGATTTCCTGGAAAACCAGGAATCGGTTTCGCCTTACGAGGCAGTGCAAAACCAGCAGCTCTCCGACCGGGTTACCAGTATCCTCAACACCCTGAGCACCCGGGAAGAAAAAATCATCCGGCTGCGCTTCGGCATAGGCGAAGACGCGGAATATACCCTGGAAGAGATCGGCAAGCGGTTCAACGTCTCGCGGGAGCGCATCCGGCAGATCGAGAAAAAAGCGCTCAATCGGTTGCGGCATTCCAGCAGACGGGAAAAGCTCAAACATTTTCTGGACTGAGACCCGCCGGTTCCCTTTCTCCCCCCTGCGACCGCGACAACACCCCCGAATAACCAGCTCCGCCGATATTTGCTGAACCTTTTCCAGCCGGAAGCCGTTCAAAAAAATATCGGCTTCCGAATGGCCAAAACGGCATAAAGAGTCGTAACGAACGGACCAAGAAAGCATAAATTGTTTCGCAACGGCTCCTAAATTCCGCAGACAAAACAGATGCTGCCGCCCCAGACAGACCGCAACCCGCTCCTGCCGGCGCTCCTCGCCTTTGCCGCCGGCGCAATCGCCGCAAGGGCCGACTGGCTGCCCGCCGCCGTCTCCCTTTGGCTGGCGGCCGCCCTGGTCGCGGCCCTGGCCGCCCTCACCCTGCTTCGATGGCCCCGGGCGCGAGCCGGCTTCCTGCCCCTGCTGCTTTCCCTGTTCTTTCTCTGCGGCCTGCTCTACACCGAATCGTTCCTGGCCCCCAGACTGCCGGCCCATCATCTCGCCCGCCTCATCCCGGAAAAACAGGATGCCGGCCTGACCGGAAAATTGATCCGCAAGCCTGTTTTCAAGAATGAAAGAACCTATCTCCTTCTCGAAACGGACAGCATTTTGTTCCCTTCGGCCCAAGCCCCCCTGCCGACCACGGGCCGCGTCGCCCTCACGGTCAACGCCCCCTTGCTCAAGGGGTTCATTCCCGGCCAGGACTATCTGGTGCGCGCCCGGCTTTCCCTGCCGGACAAGCTGGCAACCCCCGGCGCCTTTGACTATGCCGGATACCTTGCCGCCGAAGAGATCATGGTCAAAGGCTGGGTTGCCGCCCCTATTTTCATCCAGCCCATCTCCCCCCTTGCCGCCAGCCGCACTCCCCTGCCTGCCCCCTATTTTCTCGAAAGATTCCGCCTGCAATTTGAAGCCTTTCTCTATGCCAACCTTGCCCCGGACACCGCCGCCCTGTATCAGGCTCTTCTTATCGGCGACAGCAGCGGCCTCTCCCCGGAAGTCTCGGAGATGTACCGGGCAACCGGCATCATGCACATCCTGGCCATTTCCGGAAGCCATCTCGTGGTGGTGGCTTTTCTGACCACGATTTTCTTCCGCTTTCTGGTCGGCCGCGTTCCTTGGCTGCTGCTCCGAATACCCGCAAACAAGATCGCCCTGGCCCTCTCGTTTCCCGTGCTCTTTCTCTACACCGGCTTTGCCGGTTTTCAGCCCCCGGTGGCGCGGGCCCTGATCATGACCGGGGTGTTCATGACCGCCATCCTCCTGGACCGCCAGTGGTCAAGCCTGAACAACCTTGCCATTGCCGCCTTCTGCATCCTCCTGCTGAACCCGCTCAGCATCCACACCGCCTCCTTCCAGCTCTCCTTTGCCGCCACCGCGGCCATCATCCTCGCCATGCCGCGGCTTACGGCCTGGCGGCCTCCGGCCGACAAGCGTTCTCCCTGGCAGACCCTGCGCTACCTGCTCCTCTCGGGGCTGCTCATCTCCTGCGCCGCCTTTCTCGCCACCGCCCCGCTCGCCCTGCTCCACTTCAACAGAATCTCGCTGATCGGACCCATCGCCACCCTGCTGATCACGCCATTTCTCTGCTTTTGGACCCTGCCCCTGGGGTTGCTGGCGATTCTCAGCCAGCCGCTTGCCCCCACAATCGCGGTGCTTCTTTTACAGACCGGTGCTTGGGGCATCCAGATTTCCCAGGTGCTGACCGGTTTTCTTGCCGGACTGCCGTTTTCCTCTCTCTGGCTGCCCACGCCGCCCATCCCCCTGCTGCTCCTTTCCTTCGCGCTCCTGCTTTTGATCTTCGGCAGCAAGCGACCGCTTCCGACACTGGCCATGCTTGCCTGCTTCGCCCTGCTGCTTTCCGGCTATCCGCCGCTGCCGAAATGGCGCGACAACTCGGCGCGGATCTCTTTCTTGGCCGTGGGCAACGGCAGCGCCACGGTGGTGGAGCAACCCGGCCGCGGCGTCATTCTCATCGACGGCGGCGGCCCAGCCACCGGGCTGTTCAACATGGGCGAACGGGTGATCGCCCCCTTTTTATGGCACCGACGGATAAGAAGGGTGGATCAGATCATTCTCACCCATGCCCATGCCGATCACTTTAACGGCCTGCCCTGGATCATCAAAAAGTTTCAGCCGAAGGTTCTCTGGCTCAGCGAAACCAGCAGCCGGGAACCGGGCTTTGCCGCCCTTCTTGAGGCGGCGAAACAGGGTGGTTGCCAGGTGCGGATTGCCGGAGCGGGGGAAGTGCTGACCACCGGGGACAATGGCTTTGCCGTCACCTGCCTGGCCAATTTGGCCCTTGTCGGAGACAACGGGCCGATGACGTACGGCAAAGAAAGCCCGGACAACCCGAACAACAGAGGGCTGGTCCTGCGCCTCAACAACGGCGACAACACCTTTCTTTTTCCCGGGGATATCGAAAAGGACTACGAAGAATACATCCTGGCGCAGGAAAATCCGCTCAAGGCCGAGGTCCTCCTGCTACCCCATCATGGCCTGGGCTCCTCGGGCAGCCCCCGGTTCATGGAGGCAGTTGCGCCGCGCTACTGCGTGGTGTCAACGGGCAAAAAGGAGCCGTTTCCCCCGGTACAGTACCGGGATTCCGGGGCCGAAATCTTTTCCACGGCCCGGCATGGCAGCATCTTTTTCCTCTCCGACGGGAAAAAGATAACCGCCCGCCCCTACTGGGCCGCCGCTGGCGCGGAGGAGACTTTGTGAAACCAAGGGCCGCAATCCGTTGTCAGGCGTCGGTGAAATCCGTGGGCGGCTTCTTGAGAAACTGGACGAACTTGCTCTTGTCGATGCAGTTTATATAGGCGTCATCCCCGGAAATCCAGCCTTTCTTGATCAGCTCCATGATCGCGTCATCCAGGGTCTGCATGCCGAATTTTTTCCCGGTCTGCATGGCAGAGGGAATCTGATAGGTCTTGCCTTCGCGGATCAGGTTGCGCACCGCCGGGGTACAGATCAGTATCTCCAGCGCGGCGCAGCGCCCCTTGATGTCCACCCGCTTGAAAAGAGTCTGGGAAACCACGGCCTTCAAGGCATCGGCCAGGGTGGAGCGGACCTGGGCCTGCTGGCTGGCGGGAAAGATCTCGATGATTCTGTCCACGGTCTTGTTGGCGTTCAAGGTGTGCAAGGTGCCGAAAACCAGGTGGCCGGTCATGGCCGCTTCCATGGCCAGGGCAATGGTTTCCAGGTCGCGCATTTCGCCGACCATGATGATGTCGGGATCTTCACGGAGCGCGCCGCGCAGGGCCGCGGCAAAGGATTGGGTGTGCAGCCCCACCTCCCGGTGGTTGACGATGCAGTTCTGGCTCTTGTGCACGAACTCGATGGGGTCTTCGATGGTCAGGATATGGTCCTTGCGCAGCTTGTTGGCCTGATCGACGATGGCGGCCAGGGTGGTCGATTTACCGCTGCCGGTGGGGCCGGTGACCAGAACCATGCCCTTGGGCAGGGTGGCGAGCTGGGAGACAACCTGGGGCAGCCCCAACTGGTCGCAGCCCAGGATATTGCTGGGGATCTCGCGGAACACCGCGCCGATCCCGTATTTCTGCATGAAGAGGTTGCCGCGGTAACGGGCAAGCCCGGCGATCTCGTAGCCGAAATCCACATCGCCGGTCTCCTCGAAAACCTTGACCTTTTCCTCGGAAACAATCTCATAGAGCATGGCCTTGAGCTCGTCGTTGCCAAGCACCTTGTACTTGACCCGCTCCATCTCGCCCCGGATACGAAGGATCGGCTGCTGCCCGGAAACCATATGCAGATCCGAGGCGCCCTGTTCGTTCATCAGTTTAAAAAAAGCATCGATCTGAGCCATGCAAAAAACTCCTGTAATCAGCCGGTTGAAGGTCTATTAAAGGAACAGGCCCCAAAAAGAGGCGCTCATCCATACAGCATTTATGCACCAGTGGTGCTAGTATATAGATTCATGCAAAATTACTCCACGCAAAAAAACAAGGCCCTGGGCAAATAGTCTCCCTTTACCATGACGCCGTACATCGATCTGCATACCCACTCAACCTACTCGGACGGGCTGCTCTCCCCGACGGCCCTGCTGACCCTTGCCGCCCGCCGGGGGCTTGCGGCCATCGCCCTCACCGATCACGACACCGTCGCGGGGCTGCCCGAGGCTCTGGCCCACGGCGCAGTCACCGGGGTTGAGGTTCTCCCGGGGATAGAGATAAGCAGCACCCTCGACGGGGTTTCCCTCCATATTCTGGGCTACGGCCTCAACCATGAACATCCAGGCTTCCTCGCCTTTCTGGACAGACTGCAACAGGCCCGGCACAATCGCAACCAGGGGATGCTGGAGCGACTCCAGGCCCTCGGCATCTCCATAACCAACGAGGAGCTGACCGAGGTTGCCGGAGACCAGGTGGGCCGCCCCCACTTTGCCCGCCTGCTTGCTCGGAAGGGCCGGGCCAAAAATACCCAGGACGCCTTCGCCCGTTACCTCAAACGCGGCTGTCCGGCCTTTGTCGAACATGTCAAGCCCCAGGCGGAGGAAGTAATCAGCCGCCTTAGCGAGGCCGACGGTCTGGCGGTGCTCGCCCATCCGGCCTGCTCGGATCCGGGCCTTGAAAAAATCCCCGCCCTGGTTGCCCAACTCAAGGATTACGGATTGGCGGGGCTGGAAGCCATCTACCCCACCCATTCCCAAAAGGTATGCCGCCTCCTGCGATTGCTTGCCGCGAAACACGGCCTGCTCCTCAGCGGCGGCACCGATTACCATGGCGACGCGCACTCGGTCACCCCCCTGGGCGGCAATACCAAAACCATCCGCGTTCCTCGCCAGCTCCTGCAGGAGATCAAACAGAGGCTGGCAACCATCGGGGCGGCAAAAAAATCAACGAACGGCCACAAATAAAAACGCGGGATTGACTTCCTGCCCGGCCGACAGTACTACAGATAAGTTCCCGCGGATTCCAGCCTGGGAAAGATGTGCACAACAGAAGATTTTTTCGCTTATTACAACTTGGGAGCCGATAACGGACCAAAACGGGGAATCGCATGACGGGCGACGAATACATCCTCTCAATCCTCAGTAAATATGAAGTGCCGCGCGGGCCGGAATCCGCGGCGGAACAGGCCGCGCGCCGCATTGCCCCCAAGATCCAACGCTGGGCAGGAGGCTGGCTGGCCGCTCTGTCGTATTCCGGCTCCTATGCAAAGCAGACCGCGGTCCACGGCACAACCGACATGGATATCTTTATCTCTTTAAAGCCAGGGATGCCGGGGACTTTGAAAAAAATTTATGACGAGCTGTTTACCCTGGCGGCCTTGCATGGCTGGAATCCCAGCCGCCGAGATGTTTCCGTTGGTATTACCCTAAACGGCCTGAACCTCGATTTGATCCCCGGTCGAGGGCAGGCAGGCTATGAAAACCTGCATGACCTGTATTGGCTCAAGTCGGATTCCTTGCGACAAACCGATGTCAATCTCCATGTGGATACCGTGGCAAAATCACATCGCCTCGGGGAAATCCAGGCCATCAAAATATGGCGACACATCCACCAGCTTGCCTGGCCTTCCTTATATCTTGATCTTTTTGTCATAAACGCCCTTGCCGGAAGAAACACCGACTCTCTCGCCCACAACATCCTCCATGTCCTTGACTTAATGGGCGAAACGCTGGAGACAACAGGCATAGTTGACCCAGCCAACCCCGACAATGTGCTGTCCGATGATGTAACGGCAGAGGAGAAAAAAAGCATCGCGGACCAGGCAAAAAAGTCGGCTGCCGCGCAGCACTGGGAAGACATTATCTGGTAACATCCCGCCATTCACGGCGCAACCCCCGCTATTCCCCCTCACCCCTTCCGCCGGGCCCATTCCTTTTTTCCCTTGATCCATTCTCCACCATGCCCCTATGATGTCCATATCGTTTGCCCATTCTTCCCCGCAAGCGATTATCTTTAAGAAAATATTTGAAGCAAGGACACGCACCACATGGCAAGAAAATACAAGGTTCTCATTGTCGATGATTCAACCAGTATCCTGAAGGCTCTTGCCAGGGTTTTTGCCGAAACCCCCTACGAGATCACGACCTGCGACGATCCCGTGCAGGCCTACGAGATGATCGAGGACGAACATTTCGACATCGTGATCAGCGACATCATCATGCCCGAG
>DASWIU010000114.1:0-4670 GCA_036397515.1 Desulfurivibrionaceae bacterium
AATGGCGGCCGGGCAGGGCAAAAAAGGTTCATCCGGGAATTGCGGGGAAAGAGGCGAGGTCTTTTGCTGTTCTCTTTTTCTTCTTTTGCGTGCCCAAAAGAAGAAACAAGAAAAAGGCACCCCAGCCAGTCCTGGCCCTGCGGGCTCCCCTTACTTCTCGCCGAGGGCGGGACGCGGCAGGACAAATGGGGGAGGGAAAATTCCCATTGGCACGCAGCCGAGCACCGGAGAGGCTGCCAAAAAAGGGCTTTGCACTGTTTGAGGCGAAGCCGAGTTTGCAAAGCCCCGGCAGCATCGAGGAGCGCAGGGCATCCCGCCCACGGCGGGACAAGTGCCTGGGTGCCCTTTCTTTGGTTCGTTTCTTTGGGCAAGCAAAGAAATGAACACACTGACTTCCCATAATTTCCGAACAAAAAAAAGCGGCCGGAGTTTCCCCCTGCCGCCCCAAGCTTTCAAGGTTTCTCCGTAATCATCCAGCCGCCATCAACCGCTCAATATCCTCGCTGCCGATGGTTTCCTTCTCCAGCAAATCCTTGGCCATGGCCTCCAAAATCGCCCGATTCTCATTAAGCAGCCGAGTCGCGGTCTCCCTGGCCTCGGTCACCAACCCGGTTACGGCCTGATCGATGCGCACCGCCGTTTCTCCACTATAGGCCTGTCGGCTCCGCCCCGTTTCATCGGGTCCACCGAAGTTCATCGGGCCGATGGCCTCGCTCATCCCCCACTCGCAGACCATTTTCCGGGCGATGTTTGAGGCCCGTTCGATGTCGTTGCCTGCCCCGGTGGTCACGTCGCCGAAAACGATCTCCTCGGCCACCCGGCCGCCCAGGAGGATGCAGAGGTTGTTCATCAGCCAGGAGCGGGACTGCGAGTGCTTCTCGTCGGTGGGCAATTGCATGGTCAACCCCAGGGCGCGGCCCCGGGGGATGATGGTCACCTTGTGCACCGGATCGGTGCCGGGCAGGAGCCGGGCGACCAGGGCATGGCCCGCCTCGTGGAAGGCGGTGAGTTCCTTGTCCTTGGCACTGAGGATCATGCTGGTGCGCTCCGCCCCCATCATCACCTTGTCCTTGGCCTTTTCCATGAGGGCCATGGAGATCTTGCCCACCTCGAAGCGGGCCGCCATCAGGGCGGCCTCGTTGACCATGTTGGCCAGCTCGGCCCCGGAGAACCCGGGGGTGCCCTTGGCGATGATGGACATATCCACATCGGTATCCAGCTGGACCTTAGAAGCATGGACCTTGAGGATCTTCTCCCTGCCCCGCACATCGGGCAGGGGCACGATGATCTGCCGGTCAAACCGCCCCGGCCGCTTGAGGGCCGGGTCAAGGATGTCGGGCCGGTTGGTGGCCGCGATGATGATAACCCCGGCATTGGCCTCGAAGCCATCCATCTCCACGAGCAGCTGGTTCAGGGTCTGTTCGCGCTCGTCGTTGCCGCCGCCGCTCCCTGCCCCGCGCTGGCGGCCCACTGCGTCGATCTCATCGATGAAGATGATGCAGGGCGCCTTTTTCTTGGCCTCCTTGAACAGATCCCGCACCCGGCTGGCACCGACCCCCACATACATCTCGACAAAATCCGAGCCGCTGATGGAGAAAAACGGCACTTTAGCCTCCCCGGCAATGGCGCGGGCCAGCAGAGTTTTGCCCGTGCCCGGCTCGCCGGAAAGGAGCACCCCCTTGGGAATCTTGGCCCCCACCCGAGTGAAGATACCGGGGTCGCGGAGAAAATCGACGATCTCGCCCAGCTCCTCGCTGGCCTCCTCGATGCCGGCAACATCGGCAAAGGTGATCTTGGATTCCTCGCCCTCAATGAGGCGGGCCCGGCTTTTGCCGAAGGTCATCAACCCCTTGCCGCCCCCGCCCTGGGACTGACGCATGAAATAGAGGCCAAGGCCTACCAGGACGATCATGGGCAGCCAGGAGCCCAGGATGCTCACCAGCCAATGGGGCTCTTTTTTCTTTTCCATCCGGAGGGAGATTCCCTCCTTCATAAAGGGCTGCACCTGGGCCAAATTATCCGGCAGCACGGTCTTGAAGCGGTTGCCCACCAGATCCTGGGCCGTGGCCACATTTTCCAGGATGGTGATTCGGCTCACCTTGCCCGAATTGACGCTGTCCAGAAAATCGTTGTAGCTGATCTGATTGACCGGCTCGGCCGTTGGGTTTAACAGATTAACCAGCACCAAGCCCACCAGGGCGATGACCAGCCAGATGGACAGGTTCTTGTAAAATTGGTTCAAGGAAGACCTCATGAAAGGCTGAAGGTTTATAGGCTGAAGGGAAAAACCGCACCTGACGAACTGACTCCTTCAGTCTTCAGCCGGAACCCCTATTTTTTACTTTGTACACGATGCAGGCGGAAAGACGCAAGCAATCAGGCGGAGATTGACCGGTCTCCAGGCAAGCCGCCAAGCCGGTCGATCTTTTTCGGCACCAGTCCGCTGGACAGAAAGGCTGTGCAGAGCTTGCGCTTTTCAAAGGGGCAACCGGCAATGTTCCAGCAGGGGGTATATTGCAGCAATTTATGGATGGCGGCCAGGCTGATCCCGTGCCCGTGGATCATGGTGCGCAGACAGGAAACCCATTTCAGGTTGTCCAGGCTGTAATAGCGCCACTTGCCATGCCGGGCCGGGGCAAGAAGCCCGTCGCTCTCATACATCCGCAAGGTGCGCGGGGTTATGGCCAGCATCTCGGCGGCGGCGCTGATGGTGAAGACGGCCTGATCATCGGCCAGCATGGGCAGGGGGCCGAAGCGGACTGCGGAGGTTTCGGGTGTCACGGCTAGTGCGTTCATGGTCTACTCTCTTTTTTTAAGATATTTCCAGGGGCATGGGCCCATCGATTTTCAGGGAAAACACCGCGATCAGGGCGGGCAGGGCGGCAAAAGGGCCCATGAGCAGGGAGAGGACAAAGGAGCTGACAAACCAGCAGGTTTCGGCTAGCTTGCCAGTGGTCACGACAACGACCGGGCCTATGCCTTTTTTTTCGCTGCGGAGTGCTTTCTTCATGGCCGACCTCCTGTTCCGGATGTCATGGGCGGCGCAGAATCATTTCATGCCCCGCTTTGCTTTGGTATATACGCAAGGGCCATGCCAGTGGGGGCGGAAGGGAAAAGAAGGAAAAGGGGATGGATAGTTTTTCTCACATGAAAACAAATACCTGCAAACCATAAAAAAATTATTTATATGGGAATATGGATACGGATAGCGAAATTAATCAGCCGCAAACAGGCTAACAATGCGCCCAAACTCAATCCGGCGTCGATCATATTGCGCCCAAAATACCCCGTGCCCCTTTACTCCTGAAACATGATAGATACCAAACACTGCAAACAATGCGGCACCTGTTGCCGGAAAGGTGGGCCAACCCTGAGCCGGGAGGATCTCGATCTTGTCCGTCAAGGGTATATCCGCCACGATCAGCTGCTCACCATCCGGCAAGGAGAGATGGGGTACAATCCGGCCACCGGCAGGCTTGAACCGGTGCCCGTTGAGCTGCTCAAGATTCGGGGGCAGGGGAGTGGCTGGACCTGCCTGTTCTTAGCGGAAGAAAGCAATGGCTGCACCATCTATGCGCACCGCCCGGCAACCTGCAGGATTCTCCAGTGCTGGCAGCCGGAACCGCTCCTGGCCACCATCTACCAGAACACCCTGCGCCGCGCCGACCTGATCAATCCCGACGACCCGATCCTGGCGGAGATAGAGCGCCACGAGCGGGCCTGTCCCGGCAAGGTGTTTACCGATCTGCTCGCGGAAGGAGGGGGGACGGAGAATCTCGCCCGGCTCAGCGAACTGGTGCGCGCCGATCTTGCCATCAGGAGGGAGATTGCCAAAACGGCAGGACTTTCGCTGGAATTGGAGTTTTTTCTTTTTGGCAGACCGCTGTTCAAGCAACTGGCAGGGTCTGGAATAGAATGGGTTGAGGAAAACGGAGAGATTCGTTTAGAGAGAGAACTCCCCTCGCCCACTTGTGGGAGAGGGGCAGGGGGAGAGGGTCCATGAGCACTAATAAAGTGCTACTCAATGCCAAGACCCTACGCACCAACCAGACTGAAGCGGAACAGCGGCTGTGGCATCACCTGCGAGCACATCGCTTCATGGATTTAAAATTCAAGCGCCAAAAGCCCATTGGTCGCTATATCGTGGACTTTATCTGCGTGGAACAGCATCTAATTATTGAGATCGATGGCGGTCAACATGCCGGACAGACGGAATATGATCAGCGTCGAGATGCGTGGTTGCGTAGCCAAGGCTATACGGTATTGCGTTTTTGGAACCACGAAGTCATGCAACAGTTGGAGGGTGTGCTGGAGCAGATACGGAGCACAATCGCCCTCTCCCCCGGCCCCTCTCCCACAAGTGGGCGAGGGGAGTAAAGACATGACCGAGACGCACAATTCTCGGCTATCCCAAAATTGTAACCGTTCAGCAGTGCCGTAAATGCGCGAAAGAGGCCTGTCCGCTATACATTTTAGTATGCGGATCAGGCCGATGACAAAGCAGATGCGGTGTTGCTGGACGGTTACAACCCTTACTTCACCTTCCGCACCATGATCTCTTCAGACCAGTCGTTGTGCTCAAACTGTTCATGGTCCGGCTTGGCCGGTTTTTCCTCGGTCAGCCGCTGCTTGAGCCACTTGAGCACCTGATCGAACTCGGCGGCCATCTC
>DASWIU010000115.1:0-16423 GCA_036397515.1 Desulfurivibrionaceae bacterium
ATTATTACGGATGTTAGGATCATTAAAAGGATCATTTAAAAAACTGCTGCGGGTCACAAACGGATTCGTCATAATAAACCAAAACAAAGGTAGTAAGATCATACCTGTCCAGTGCCAGATCAACCATCCATTAAGAATGACCGACAAGAAAACTAGGAAACTTAGAACCCCTGCCGTATTACCAAGCCACGGATGCTTGGTAATTATATGTGGTCTCGTAGTTATAGGGTCAGCCACATAACTCGTAATAGTATGGCAGCCAAGGAAGCAGACAGAACCAACTAATGATGTCATTACAAAACGAACTATTTCCTCTATCATTTAATCTCTATCCCTCCTTCCTCTTGGTCGATTATACGCATAATCAATTTTAGTTGGTAGGTCGGGTAGAGCAAAGCGAAACCCGACATCGTCCTTGGCCCAAAGGATTCCTCAAAGTTAAGGACATCCCCCGGTTTTCTCTCCACTACGCCGCGTGCGAAAACGGATGGACCTCCGTGTCCAGTCGGTCCGCCAGAGCTTCCTGGGCCACTTCCATGTCGTAATGGGTCTGCAGGTTAAGCCAGAACTGTGCCTCCATGCCAAAGAAGCGGCCGAGGCGGAGCGCCGTGTCGGCGGTTATGGAACGCCTGCCATGCACAATCTTATTGATCCGGCGGGCGGTCACCCCAATGTCCTTGGCCAAGCGATACTGGGTGATACCCATCGGTTCCAGGAACTCGGTTATCAGGATCTCTCCGGGGTGGATGGGAGGAAAATCTCTTTTGGTCATGTTGTCGCCTCTCTTAATGATAATCAACGATTTCAACATGTTAAGGATAATATCGTCAACGGATATTATGTGCGGGTCACAGCAGACTATTCTTGAGCGTGCCGATATCCCGTTGTTCCGTGATATAGCGGGTGATGGTGTTGAAGTTTTTGGTGTCGCCCACCATGATGCAGCCGATGAGCCGGTTGTTCTCGATGACCAGTTTTTTGTAGACGGTATCGGAGGTCACCACCTGTGCTTCGTGCCTCCCTTCCGCGTCGATGTTGCCTGCGGCGGCCACGTCGATGCCCGCCACTTTAAGGATGTTGCTCATGGTGGTGCCCTGGTATGCGGCCTCGCCGCCTGCCATGTTGGCGCCCGCCACCTTGCCCTGTTGCATGGCAGCGGGCCAGATGCCGGAGACCACCCCCCGGTGCTCGGCCACGTCGCCTGCCGCGTAGATGTCGGTGGCGCTGGTTTCCAGCCGGTCGTTCACGGTGATCCCCTTGTCGCAGGCAAGGCCGGATGCTAAAGCCAGCTCCAGATTGGGCCGGACCCCGGCGGAGATGATGACCATCTGGCCGGGCAGGGTCTCGCCGCCTTCGAGGACAATGCCGTTCGCTCGGCCCTTGCTGCCGGTGATCGTTTTGGTCATGGCCGAGAGGCGGAAGGCGAAGCCCATCTTCTCCATGAGTTCCTGAAGCCGGGCGGCCCCCTTGCTGTCCAATTGCCGGGGCAGGAGGCGGGGGAAAAACTCCACCACCGTGACCTTCTTGCCCAGCTTGCGCAGGGCATTGCCCGCCTCAAGGCCGAGCAATCCGCCGCCGATGAGGATCACCTCCTCGCTTTTTTCGGCCTGGGCCAGGATGGCTCGGGCATCCTTGATGTGGCGGAGGGAAAACACCCCCTGCTGGTCGATGCCCTCCATGGGCGGCAGGAAGGAATGGCTGCCCGTGGCGAGGAGCAATCGGTCAAAGGATAGTTTCTCGCCGGTCTCGGTGGTCAGTTGTTTCGCTGCGGCATCAAGCCCGATTATCCGGGTATTGAGGCGCAGGTCGAGCCGCTGTTCCTGGTACCAGGCCTCTTTCTTGGCGCTGATCTTGTCTTCGTCCACCTCCCCGGCAATGAACTCGTTGAGCCTGATCCGGTAGTAAAAGGGGATGTCCTCTTCGCTGAGGATGGTGATGCTGCCTGTGGGGTCCTGCCGGCGGATGGCTTCCGCCGCGGTTGTTCCGGCTACGCCGTTGCCGAGGATGAGATAGGTTTTCATGGCGAAGGCCTCAGAAGGGGGTTGAAGGGAGGGGAGAATAGAGATATTGTGGCACACTCCGTTGGGGATGTACAAGAATTCCCGCAAATATATAAACAAGGAAGGTGCAGGGATGGCCAAGAAAGAAAAGAAGAGCTTGTGCCCGTGCGGCACGGGGTTGGAGTTTGCCGAATGTTGCGGCCCGTTTCTGGAGGGCAGCCGGCTTGCCCCCACCGCGGAGGCGCTGATGCGCTCCCGCTATACCGCCTTTGCCAGGCAGGATATCCCCTACATCCTGCGCTCCTGGCACCGGAGCACCCGGCCGGCCGATCTGAATCTGGACGATGAAGCTGGTTTTGTCTGGCACGGCATCGAGGTGCTGGAGACCGAGGGCGGCGGAGCAGGGGAGACGACCGGGGTGGTGGAGTTTGCCGCCAACTTTTCCGGCCATGGCCAGGACCATCGGCTGCATGAGCGGGCCAAGTTTGTTTGCGAAGAGGGGCAGTGGCTGTATCTGGACGGCAAGGTGAATCCGGGCCGGGTTCCGGTAACCAGCGAGAAGATCGGGCGCAACGAGCCCTGCCCCTGCGGGAGCGGCAAGAAGTACAAGAAGTGCTGCCAGCTTAAATAGCGGAGAATTCCAATTCCATTACCAAACGACCTTATTGTGTAGGAGCGGCTTTAGCCGCGAAAACGCAAGACATCGCGGCTAAAGCCGCTCCTACATAATTCGCGCGTTATTGCACGCCAAGGGTTGCTATTCCGGCGCCCTCACTCCAGGTAGTCCTTCAGCTTTTCCAAAAGGCTTTCCGGCAGCTCCTCATCGTACATGAAGGCCCGGGCCTCTTCCCCGGTGATCCGGCTCTTGATCTCCAGGGGCAGGGAGCGGAGGATGGCGACCCGCTCCGGGTTGGGCTTTTTCTTCTCGGCATTATTGTCCATGTGTCTCCTCTTGTTTTGTGAAAAGTTTACGAGCGCCAGGTGATCCGGGCCTCTTTTCGGGCCGGAATCTTGAAATAAGGAAACCTCGGGTAGCCGAAGATCATGGCCCCGTAAAGGTTGTGGCCCTCGGGCAGGGCCAGGGCGTCGAGCAGGGGCTGGTAGCCCGCGGTTACGGCGCTCATCAGGATGCCGGCCCAGCAGGTCCCGATCTCGCAACTGGCTGCGGTCAGGTCGAAATAGGTCAGGGCGATGGTGCAGTCGATCTCCGGTTTGAGGCTGTCCTGACGGGCATGGGCCACCAACAGATGGGGCGCCTCGTGCAGGACCATATCCTTGCCCTGGTCCCAGCTGGAAACGATGCCGGGATAGGTGGTGCCGGTCCGCAGCCAGTCCACCACCAGCCCGGCCAGTTGGCGCACCGCCTCGGGGGTTTCCAGAACCAGCCAGTGCACCGGTTGGGCGTTCTTGGCCGAGGGCGCCCAGCGGCACAGGTCGAGCAGTTGTTCGATCTGTGCCCGGGGAACGGTCTGGCGGTCGTAGGTCCGGATGGAGCGGCGACTGGTGAGAAGCTGCCCGGTTTTCTTGAGGGTCGGCGGGGAGCCGTAGCCGATGGTCTGAAAGCCGTCGGGGTTCATGGCCGCAAGGCGTAAGGCGTCATGGGGACAGACCGCCACGCAGTGTCCGCACTGGATGCAGAGGCGGGCCGCGGCCGGGCGGATCTCCGGAAAGCCTTCCTCGCCGGTCAGGCCGATGAGGCCGAAGGGGCATTCCGCCGCGCAGATCCCGTCTTTTTTGCATTTTGTCCGGTCAATGGTGATCAGGGCCATGGGTTCTCCTGTAACATTTTCACAATAAAAAGCCTCCCTGTCAAACGCCCGGTGAGGGCGATTTTCCGTTGCCCGGCCAAAGGCTAAGCTGTTTTACTGCCGGGCGGGGAGGAGAGAGTCAGTCTGCGGGCGGGGGAGGGGGAGGTTCGATTTCTGCCTCCGGCTTGGCGATGGGGGGGATACCCTTGCCGAGTCTGGCCGGGGCGATCACGGTGATGGTGGTCCCCTTGCCAGGGGTCGAATCGATTTCCACCCTGCCGTTGATCAGCTCGACCCGTTCGGTGATGCCTGCCAGGCCGAAGCCCTGTCCGCCTCTTAGGGCAGGGGTGAAGCCCACGCCCTGGTCCTCGACGGTGAGGATGATCCGGTCTTTTTCAAAGAGAATCCGCAGGCTCGCCGTATCGGTGTGGGCATGACGGAGAATATTGGTGAGCGCCTCCTGGGCCACCCGGAAAAGGACGGTTTCGATCACCGGGTCAACCCTTCTCGGGTCGCCGGTCGCTTCAAAGGTGATGGCGATTTTGCGGCTGAACCATTTCTCTTCCGTCAGGTGGCGCAGCGCCGGGACCAGGCCGAAATCATCCAACTGGGCAGGGCGCAGATCGTGGACCATCCGGTACAGGGCCTGGGACATCTCCTGGCAGAGATCCTGGGAACGTGTCAGCAGGGTGACGGCCTTGGAGTTGTCGCCGACCACGGTTTTCAAAGCGGCCATGTTCAGGCTGGCGGCGGTGAGAATCTGGGCGGTATCGTCATGGAGTTCCCTGGAGATGCGGCCGCGCTCTTCTTCCTGGGCCAGGACGATATGGCGGAAAAGATTTTTCCGGAGTTCCCTGCGTTTCAACAGCTCGGTTTGGACCTGTTCCAGGGCGGCGAGTTTTTCCTGCTGGACCTGTTGCAGTTCCTGGCGGCGGCCCCTTTCGGCAAGATGGGAGGCGCGAATGAGGTTGCCCATGGTGAACAGGGCCAGGAGCGTGCTGACAAGCTGGATCGGGATGCCGGTGATTTCCTGGAACAGCTCGGCGTTAATGAACGGCGCCGGATAGATTTCGGCCCGGGCTGGAAAAATCTGGGTCAGGCCGAACAGGGCAAAGCCCCAGGCGGCAAGACGGTAGGATCTGGCCAGGGGCGCATTGGCCCCTTTGTTTTTGCGGGCATGGTTTTTCAGCGCCAGGGCGGCGAGCAGGGCGCCGGGCAGGGCCAGAAGGTAGCGGGCCAGGGCATCGGCGCAGCGCAGGCAGTTGGGATGCTCTTTCCAAGGGAGGATGTGGCTGAGGAGTACGGCGATGATATAGACCAGGAGAAAACCCAAGCTGACGTAGAGGCTCGCCGCGATCTGGCGTCTGGCCGGGCGATAGGCCTGGACCCCGAAAGCGGTCAGGGAGGCGAAGGAAAGGGTCAGGAAAAAAAGTTTGGCCAGCAGGAGCGGCTTTGGCGCGGCAATCTCCAGCCAGACCCCGGGAAGAATAACGATCTCCAGCCATTGGCTGATGGCGTTGAGGATGCCGAACATGGCAAGGGGTTTGAGGAGCGTGGCCTCGGCGATATCGGGCGAACGGCCCCCTTCGAGGACCATGGCCAACCCCATGCTGAAAAAGGCAAGGCCATGAATGAAGTACATCAGCAGATAGTTGAGTTGCGGAAAATTGAAATACATAGGCCGCCTGCAAACAAGAGGTTAGAGGTATTTTTTGGGCAAACAAACACTCTGGGAAGCCTTCAGGACAGTCATACTTGAAACGCCGAAACTGTGCAAAGAAAAAGCGAAGAAAATTGGGTAGATATTGCCATTCTGAATGGGTATAGTTGAAGAGGTATCCCGGCTGGGGATCAACGGAGGCTGGAGTCGATTTCCGGCGCAGGCAAAGGGGAGCACATGGAGCAGAAACGAACCTACGAAAAACTCGATCAGCCCGCGGTGGCGGCGGCGCTGTTTTATCCCCGGCAAGACACCGCCCCGCCGCCGGCCGGGGCCCGGGATCACCGGATAGAGGTGGAACCGGGGGTGGTGCTCGGGGTCAGATCTTTTCTGACCGCCGACCCGGCCGCGGTCAATCTCCTTTTTTTTCACGGCAATGGCGAGGTGGTCGCTGATTATGACGAGGTCGGCCCCCAGTACAATGCGCAGGGCATCAATTTCCTGGCCGTTGACTACCGGGGCTACGGGCAAAGCACCGGCGCCCCCACGGTGAGCGCCATGGTTCAAGACGCGCACCGCGTTTTGCACTGGGTGCTGGCCTGGTTGGCCGGAGAGGACCGCACCGGCCATCTGGTGGTGATGGGTCGCTCGTTGGGCAGCGTCTCGGCCATCGAATTGGCGGCCTCGGAAGAGGCGGTGGCCGGGCTCATTGTCGAGAGCGGCATTGCCCAGACCCTGCCGCTTCTGGGTCTCCTCGGTCTGGATGCGCAGGCGTTGGGTATTGCCGAGGCGGACGGCTTCGGCAATCTGGAAAAAATCGCTCGGGTGCAAAAGCCCACCTATATTCTCCATGCCCAGCACGACCGGATCATTCCCATCCGCCTGGCCGAAGAGCTGCAGAGTGTCTGCGGGGCGCGGAGCAAGGAGTTTCAGATGATTCCCGGCGCCGACCACAACAATATCCTGGCGCTGACCGGCACGCTCTATTTTCAGGCGATCAAGCAATTTCTAAAAAGGGTCGGCAAATCCCACGGACCGAGACGATCCGGGATCCGCGGCTGAGGAATTCAGGGAGGGATATGGCAAGAGGTCGGCGCCAAGCAGACCGGGACGGCAGCACCTTCCGGCGGACGGGTTTCGTGGTCGGGCTGCTGGGGGGCTCGGCGGTGGCCGTGGGGTTGTATGAACCCGGCGGCGACTTTGCCGTTGTCGCCATGATCCTGGCCGGGTTGGTCCTGATCTTCGCCCTGCTGGAGATGCGGCAGGGAGGGGACGATTCCCCGCTGGATGCTTCCTTTTCCGGCACGGCCGGGCCTTTGCTCTGGGTCGTTGTCGTCTGGATCCTTTTTCGCCATTTCGGGCAAGCCGCTCCCCAGCTGATCCTGCTCCCGGTGGGGCTCATCGGCTGGCTGGCCATCAGTTTCCCCATGCAGGCCCTGCTTGTTCCCCTCCTGGCCGTGCTCGGCATGGAGGCCGGGCTGTGGGGTTTGGGCTTTCAGGAAACCGCCGGGCTGGCGGGCAATCTGATAGGCTATGGCGCCGCCGGCTTGGGGCTCAGTGCGTTCATGAGCAGCAAGGCCTACCGGCAACGGATGCGAAAGGCGCTGATCCGGGCAAAAAGAGACACCGCCAGTCGGCAATGTGCCCGGGACCTTGGCTTGTTTGCCGATCCCCCCGATATGTTCAGCGCCTTGCCGGAGTATGACCTCCTTGACGACCCGGAGGCGGGCAGCCAGCCGGCGGTGGAAACCATCACCGCCGCCTTTGATCTGCAGCTCGAACTCATCCGCCAGACCCTGGGGCTGGCAACGGTGGCCCTGCTCTGGCCGGACCCGGAAGGGGGCGAATACCGGCTGCGCAGTATTGCCACCACCCGAAAGGATATAAAACCCGGGCCGTTTCAGGTCGGGGTCGGCATCACCGGGGCGTTGCTGGGCGCGGAAGAGCTGGTGAGCCTCGCCCCGGCCATCTCTTCCCTGGGGGTGCCCTATTATCTCAAGCAGATCGAGGTGGGTGGGATTCTCGCGGTCCGTCTTCCCGATGCCGCGGAGGAATGGCTCGGCTTCGACGACAAGAAGATTGCCCCGCTTCTCTGCGGGGATCGTGCCGGCCGGCAACCCTGGACCGAGCAGGAAAAAGCATGCATGACCCTGGCCGCGCGGAAGCTCGCCCTTGACGTGACCATGGGCAGGCAGTTGCAGGCCATGGCCCACGAGTGCAGCGCCATCCAGCGGGTCTGTCTTGCCATGCGGGAGTTGAATGGGGCCTTGGGGTTGGAACAGGTTCTCCAGGCCACCATCAAGGCGGTGCGGACTCTGGTGGGCGCTGATTTTATCTCCATCAGCCTGGCCTGCGGCAACGGGCATTGCGTGGCCCTGGCCGAGGGCGAAGGGGCGGAGCAACTCATCGGCCGCGAATTTTCCAGGGAAGAGGGGCTGGTGGGCCAGGTGCTCAAGATCAACCGGCCTCTGCCGGCCAAGGCCCAGTGTCACGGGCCGACCCAGGTCTTCGGCCACGACCATCTGCTCACCGGCTACAATTCGCTGCTCATCCTGCCCCTGCAAAAGGAAAAAGGGGAGGCAACCGGGGCGCTCACCGTGGCGGTGAAAAAAGAGGCGGTCTTCACCAAGGCCCGGCAGGAGATTCTCGAACTTATCGCCGCCCAGGTCGCGGTCAAGATCGACCTGGGCCAGGCCCACGAGGAGATCAACCGGCTGGCCACCATCGACGGGCTCACCGGCCTCATCAACCACCGCACCTTTCAGCGTGGCTTCGATGTGATGCTGGCCCGGGAGGAGCGGCGGGCAGGGACCTTGAGCCTGCTTATCTGCGACATCGACCATTTCAAGAAGATCAATGACGGTCATGGCCATCCCTTTGGCGACAAGGTTCTCAAGGCGGTGGCCGACATCCTGCGGAGGGCGGTGCGCAGCGTGGACCTGGCGGCCCGGTATGGCGGCGAGGAGTTCGCCCTCGTTCTGGAGGGCTCCGGCGAGCAGGGAGGCCTTCAGATGGCCGAACGGATCCGGCGGGAGATCGAAAACATGGTGCTCCAGAGCGAAAACGGGCCGGTGCGGGTCACCTTGTCCCTGGGGCTTGCCGTGTATCCCGGCCACGGCGCGGACAAGGAGCGCTTGATCAGCCGGGCCGACCAGGCGTTGTACCGGGCCAAGAAACAGGGCCGGAACCGGGTGGTTCTCTGGGAAGGGGAGTGATCGGTTGCTTGCCCGGGCTGGAGACACTGCGGGCGGCAGATTTCCCCGCTCTTCTCTGTATCTTTTTTTCAGACTCAGCCGGTGAGCAGCAGAATAGCGGCCACGGCGCAGACCATGCCCAGAATCTGTTTGGCGGTGACGGGTTCGCGCAGGAAGATCGCGGCAAGCAGGATGGTGATCAGCGGGTAGAGGGCGGTCATGCTCACCACCACCGAGAGCTTGCCCCGGCTGGCGGCGACAAAGAAGCACAGGGTGCCGAGCATTCCGGCCACCCCGGTGAGCACGGCAAAGAGGATGCCCTTGGGGTGGGTCTCCGGTTGGAATCCCACCCAGAAGAGGGTGAGCAGGCCGACCAGCATGGCGCCCGCTACCTCGTAGATCAGGGCGCTGGCCGGGTTGATATAGGTCACGGCCAGCTTGGGGAAAAATCCCCAGAGGCCGTAGATGATCAGGGCGGCAGAGGCGGGGATCAGCCAGCTTTCCATGGGTCTCTCCCTGGGTCGGGCGGCGGTTGTCTCTTCCGGCTCGAAGTCCCGCGCGCTTGTTTGTCTCCGGATTTTTGCCGGAATGGCGACCGATTGCACAATCACGGATAATAAAGTCTACCGGCGATTGCCGGGCCGGGCAAGATTTTTTGCCCTGCGGCCCGCTGTGCCGTATGGGGAAACGGGTATGCCGGAAAAGAATAAAAATGTGGGACCCAGGGGTTAGGGAAGCCGATGCTCTTTAATACCTTTGTCCATATCCCCGGGATCGGCGAGACCACGGAGCGGAGGCTTTGGCAGGCCGGGGTGGAAACCTGGGATGATTTCAGGCCGCCGTATCCGCCATTTCTTTCCGGCCAGAAGGTGAAGCTCATCGAGACGCATCTGGATCGCAGCCGTGCCCAGGCCGGGCAGCAGGCGCCCCACGAATTTCTCCGGCAGCTGCCCGCGGCCCAGCGTTGGCGGGTCTTCCCGCTGTACCGGGATTCGGTGGCCTATCTCGACATCGAGACCACGGGCTTGAGTTTCAGCGACCACTGCATCACCACCATCAGCCTCTACGACGGGAAAGAGGTCTTTACCTATGTGCAGGGGGAGAATCTCGCGGATTTTGCCGAGGACATCGGGCGCTACCGAATGCTGGTCACTTACAACGGCAAGGCCTTTGATGTCCCCATGCTCGAGCGCCATTTCGGCTTTAAGCTGACCCAGGCCCACCTTGATCTGCGCCCCCTGTTGCAGGGGCTCGGCTTTGTCGGCGGCCTCAAAGGCTGCGAGAAGCAGATGGGCCTTGATCGCGGGAACTTGGCCGGGGTGGACGGATACTTTGCCGTGCTGCTCTGGCGGGAATACTGCCGGACCAGGGAGCCCCGGGTGCTGGAAACCCTGCTCGCCTACAACGTGGAAGATACGGTGAACCTTGAGTCGCTGCTGGTGCAGGCCTATAACCTGAAACTGGCCGGCACCCCGTTTGCCGAAAGCCACCGCTTGCCCATGCCGAGCCTGCCGGAGAAGTCATTTCTGCCGGACCTGGAGCTCATCGATCGATTGCGGGGGCGACTGCGGGAGCGACTGCGGGAGCGACCGGGGTATTGATGAAAAAAGCGGAGAGAACCCGGCGGCTGCCGGGCTCTCTCCATGGGGCGTCACGCGCTTTGTAACAAGGCAGAGAATCAGGATACGGTCCATGGGCAGTGCGGCGCGTGGGTACAAGGTGATCCGCCCGCGATGGAGCGAAACCACCCAGGGTTAAGGTCCCCCCCCCAACCTGGATGTTTTGCACGGGGCTGTCTTTTTTGCTCCGAGGGGCATAAAAAAACCCCTCTCTGTTGCCGGAGATGGGTTGTGAAAAGGCCATTGTTCCCCTATCGGCAACCCGGCCATCCGCGCTGGCGGACCCGTTGGCTTTGCGTCCCCGGATTACTCCGGGTTTGCCTTTTTCCAAGACAGCGTTCAGCTGTATGGCCATAGTGGCATAGGCCGTCTGCTTCTGTCAATCTGTTTTTCCTTTTTGCGAGACCGGCAAGGATTGGTTTTTATCCCGGCTGTGGTACACTGATCATGAAAAGTCCGGCTTTCAACAACCACGGGAAGTTTCCATGTCCGAGCCCATTGTCTGTAATCAAGCAGAAATTTTTCCTGCCTGCCGGAGGTTACTGGCCGGTCCGCAGTGGCAGGAATTTCTGGCCCTCCTGCCCCCGGCCGCCAACCTTGCCGCTCTGGCGGAGCTGCTTGCCGTCCCGGCTGCAGCGCTGGGGGAGGCGCCTGAGTATCTTCCCGACTTGGCCCGGCTGGAATTGGCCCTGTACCGGACGCGGCAGGAGAGTTCCGTTTTGCCCACCGTGGTGGAACAGCGCACGGTAAACCCCTCCCTGCAATTGTTTGCCTCTTCTTGGGGCGGTTTGCCGCAGCTGCTGGGGGAGAACGGGGTCAATGCCGCGCCGGCGCCCGTGCCGCGGCCGGAGGCGATTCTGGTCTGGTTGGATCCGAAAACCGGACAGGCCCAGGCGCAGGCCGCGGACCAAGAGGATCTGTTGGCCCTGAAGCTGGTCGCGGAAGGGATTGATCCCCGCCAGGCCGCCGCCCTCGGGGGATTGCCGATGGGGGCTGTTCTTGCCGCCTTGGACCGGGCCGCCGCCAAGGGGATTCTTCTCGCCCCTCCCTCGCGCATCCGCAGGGAGGAAGCGAGTTTTCCCCTCACCGAGGCGGTGGAGCCCCGTTTCCTGGCGGCCGAGGTTTTCACCCTGCAATGGCACATCACCCAGGTCTGCGACCTGCATTGCAAGCATTGCTACGACCGGAGCGACCGCGCGCCCTTGTCCCTGGCCCGTGGCCTTGCGGTGCTCGACGATTTGCTGGCTTTTTGCCAAAGCCGCCACGTGCGGGGGCAGGTGAGTTTTTCCGGGGGCAACCCCCTGCTCTATCCGCATTTCCTTGCGCTGTACCGGGCGGCGGTGGATCGGGGGTTCAGCGTGGCCATCCTCGGCAATGCCACCGCCAAGGAACACCTTCTGCCCGTGCTGGCCATCGCCAAGCCCGCCTTTTATCAGGTAAGCCTTGAAGGGCTGGCCGAGCACAACGATTTTATCCGGGGCAAGGGCTACTTTGCCAGGGTCATGGCGTTTCTTGATCTCCTGCGCGAGGAGGAGATCTACTCCATGGTGATGCTGACCCTGACCAGGGGCAATATGGCGCAGGTGCTGCCCCTGGCCGAGCTGCTCCGCGACCGGGCCGATCTTTTTGTCTTTAACCGGCTGGCCATGGTCGGCGAGGGCTCCCTGCTGGAATCGGTGCCAATCGCGGAGTATCGGGGGTTTCTGGAAAGCTATCTCGCCGCGGCCCAAGAGAATCCGAGCCTGGGCCTTAAGGATAATTTTTTCAATCTGCTCCGTGCGGAACAAGGCGAGCCCCTGCTGGGGGGATGCGCCGGCTTCGGGTGCGGCGCGGCCTTTAACTTCGTCTCCCTGCTGCCCGACGGCGAGGTGCATGGTTGTCGGAAATTTCCCTCGCTGATCGGCAATATCTTCAGCCAATCCCTGGTGGAGATCCATGACTCTCCCGCCGCCCGCCGATACCGGGCCGGGAGCCGGGCCTGCCGGGAGTGCCGCCTGCGGCCTGCCTGCGGAGGCTGCCTTGCCGTGAGCCACGGCTTCGGGCTCGATGTCTTTACCGAGCGCGACCCTTATTGTTTTTTAGTAAGTTAGAAGTTGTTGAAATCGCAAAAAGCCGCGATTACAACAGTTATCGCTTTGTAACTTGTTGAAGTTGTGTTGCGGACCTGTGGCCTTTTTTCTTTTTTGCGAGTTCACCAGAAGTTGATTTCTGCGCTTTTTTTTGGCAGAAAATAACTTCGTTAACGCACTTATCCTGTTTATCAGGGCTGGAGCACTAGCCATGGATTTTCGGATTCTTTCCTATAATATCCACCGGGCCATCGGGGTTGACCGGCGGTTTCGTCCGGAGCGCATCGCCGCGATCCTGGACCATTACGATGCCGATATCGTTTTGTTGCAGGAGGTGGACGTGGGCGTGCCCCGTTCGCGGGAATTGAATCTGGCCCAGGAACTGGCCGAGCTGTGCAATTATCCCTATTATGCCGTGGGGTTGAATGTTCAGCTGCGCAAGGGGATGTACGGCAACGCCACCCTGAGCCGCTATCCCATCGCCGGTCAATGCAATATTGACCTGACCCATGATAGCCGCAAGGCCAGGGGCTGTCTGTTCACCGAGCTGGAACTGCCCGACGGCAATACGTCCCGGCTGCTGCCGGTTTTTAACCTGCATCTGGGGCTTTCCTTCAAGGAGCGGCCCCAGCAGGTGGGGCGCTTGGTGCGGACCCCGGAGTTTACCAGAATCGAACCGGGGCAGCCCTGCGTGGTGGCCGGGGATTTCAACGACTGGTGGACGCGGCTCGCCCCGCTGTTCACCGAGGCGTTGGGCTTTGTCTGCGCCACCAACCATCTGGTCGGCTATCAGAATGCCATCCTGACCTATCCCTCTTTTTCCCCCACCACCGGGCTGGACAAGGTCTTTTGCCGGGGGCCGATCACCGTGCTGGGCGGCAAGCGCTGCCGGCTTCGGGTGTCAAAGGTTGCCAGCGATCATCTGCCCGTGATTGTCGATCTGCAGCTCTAGCCCGCCGCCGTCGCGGGCCGGGGTACAACTCGAACCTTGGGAGGTCAGACATGCGATTTCCTTTTGCCGCGTTTCTTGTCTTTTTGGCTCTGGCCGTCCCTGCTCCGCTTTTGGCCGCCATTGTCGAATATGACCTCACCATTGCCCGGCAGGAGGTCAACCTCACCGGGCAGCCCACCGAGGCCATGACCATCAACGGCGCCATTCCCGGCCCGGTCCTGCGCTTCACCGAGGGCGACCTCGCCCGGATCCGGGTTCATAACGTCATGGACACGGAAACCTCGATCCACTGGCACGGGGTCCTGGTGCCGCCGGGCATGGACGGCGTGCCCTATGTCAGCTTCCCGCCCATTGGGCCCGGCGCCACCTTTACCTACGAATTCCCCCTCCGCCAGAGCGGCACCTACTGGTACCACTCCCACTCCGCGCTTCAGGAGCAACGCGGGGTCTACGGCGCCATGGTCATCGCGCCGCCCGGCGGGGCTCCGCCGGAGGGCGGGGAACAGGTGATCCTCTTTTCCGACTGGACCGACGAAGACCCCCATCAGGTGCTGCGGACCCTGAAGCGCGGCAGCGACTGGTACGCCCTGGCCAAGGGCAGCGGCCAGAGCCTGCTGGGCGCCGCCCGGCTCGGCAGGTTGGCCGACTTTTTCAAGCGCGAACTCCAGCGCATGCCGCCCATGGATATTGCCGATGTGGCCTACGACCGTTTCCTGGCCAACGGCCAGCCGGAAATCATGCTGCCCGCCGCGCCGGAAAAGACGATGCGTCTGCGGCTGGTGAACGGCTCGGCCACCACCTATTTTCACCTGGAGTTCGCCGGCGGCCCGCTGACCATTGTCGCGGCCGACGGCCAGGAGGTGGAGCCGCGGAACGAACAGCGTCTGCTCATGGCCGTGGCCGAGACCTACGACGTGCTGATCCGGATACCGGCCGACGGGGCCTACGAGTTTCGGGCCACGGCCCACGACGGCTCGGGTTTTGCCTCGGTCTGGCTCGGCGCGGGCTCCCTCCACCCGGCCCCGGAGCTGCCCAAGCCGAACCTCTACCAGACCATGGGCCGCCTGGGGTTTCAGGAGGTGTTCGCCCTCACCCCGGAAGGTACCATGGGCATGGCTGACGAGGCGGTGGCTGCCGGCCGCTTCGACCAGCCCGGGATGATGGCCATGCACGACATGGCAGAGATGGCGGAAGCGCCGGATCATGCAGGCATGGCCGCCATGGGCCATGCGCCGGCAGCCGCCCCGGCCGGCGCGCCGGACCACGGGGGTATGGATATGCCGCCCGCGCCGGCCATGATGCAAGGCCACGGCGGCCATGGGATGCCGCCGCCGCTTCCCTCGGACGACCGCGGCGGCAAGAAGGGCGCGGCGGATTTCAGCCTGCTCGGCGCCGATGCCGCCGCCGCCCCGGCCCTGGCCGTGGACGGCATGGACCCGAGCCGCCCCTGGCCGCCCTATGCCAGACTCCGCGCCATCCGCTCCACCGCCTTTCCGCCGGACAAGCCCGTCCGCGAGATCCGCCTCACCCTGGACGGCGACATGGAGCGCTACGTCTGGCGGATGAACAACGCCGACCTCGACCCGGAGGAGGTCATCCCCATCCGTCAGGGCGAGGTCACCCGCTTCATCATGATCAACCGGACCATGATGCACCACCCCATGCACCTGCACGGCCATTTCTTCCGGGTGTTGAACGGCCAGGATGATGAGCGGGCGCCGCTCAAGCACACCGTGGACGTGGCGCCGATGTCCACCACGGTCATCGAATTCGACGCCAACGAGCCCGGGGACTGGTTCTTCCATTGTCATCTGCTCTACCACATGGAGAGCGGCATGGCGCGGATCGTTCACTATGAGGGCTTTGCCGCCGACCCGGTATTGCTGGCCGGCCGTGCGAAGCTGCACCCGGACAGTTGGTACGCCTGGGGCGAGGCCGCGTTGCTCGGCAACATGACCGAGGGAGCCCTCACCCTTGCCGATCGCCATCAGATCCTTGCCGCCTCGTGGGAGGCGGGTTGGGAACAGGTGGAGGAGACCGAGTGGGAGGCGCTCGTCACCTGGGAGCGTACGGTGAATGCCTATTTCTCCCTCTTTGCCGGCCTTGATCTTCTCGGGGAGCGGGATGAAATCGACCATCACCGCGGGGTGGCCGGAATCCGCGCCCTGCTGCCGCTCATGGTGGAGTCACGGCTCTGGTTTGATGTGGATGGCGGCGGCCGTCTCGGCCTTAAAAAAAACCTGCCCCTGACCCCGCGCCTTGAACTGACGGGCGAGGCGGAGTACGACACCCACGAAAAATGGGAGGGGAGTGTCGGCCTCGCCTACCTGATCAGCCGGCCGCTTTCCCTGGTGGGCCGCTGGCATTCCGCCTACCAGTGGGGGTTCGGCCTCGAACTGCGGTTCTGACACCTCCTGCTGCTGTTTGGGCCGGAGGAAATGACGGAAATATTTTTTATTGCACGGCGTGGATCGACGCCGGGCGGGAAGGTTTTCGTTGACTTTTGCCCGGGGTTTCCAGATGATATTCTTATGGCTGGATCGAGTTGCCCCATGCCTTTTTGAGCCAGGGAGGGCCGGAAGATGCCGGTTGCCTCGTTTTCCCAATACGCAAGCAATGGCAAGGAGGGAGTTATGGAAACAAAGGATTTGAAGAAATTCCTGGCAGGCTTTGGCATTGCCGGTCTGCTGGCCGGGGCCGGCCTGGCTGGCGCTTCCGGTGTTGCCCTGGCCGCGGATCAGCCGGGGGGCAGCGGTTGAAGCGGCGACAAAGGCGGTGCCGTGAGCACTGACAAGAAAGCCCCCGCGGTGGAAACCAAGGGCACCCCGGAAGAAGAAGCGGCAAAGGCCAAGAAGAAAAAAGAAGAAGAAAAGAAAAAACCCGGCCAAAGCGGCTGAAGCGGCTGAAATAGAACGCAGGTTGCGTTCTGAATTCGGAAGGATGTACCCGAAAAAGGCAGGAATCCCTGCCTTTTTTCATTGCATGTTCTGGTGATTTTTTTGAGGGGATATCCCATGGATTTGACCGGAAGGCCCGCCGTGCCGTTTGCGCTTCCCGACAGTCAAGGGAAGCTGCGCCATCTCACCGACTACACCGGCTCCTGGCTGTTGTTGGTTTTTCACCGTCACCTCGGCTGACTGCCCTGTCGGGCGCACCTCTCGCAGTTGCGGGAGCACGAAGC
>DASWIU010000116.1:0-4239 GCA_036397515.1 Desulfurivibrionaceae bacterium
GTTGCAGCCGTCCTGCACCTTGAGGTAGGCCCTGGTCCTCCCCGCCCCGAAGCTGGTGACGGTGAGGGGGCAGATCTCCTTTTGCCCGGCGAGATCGCCCAGGTGCATTTCCAGATCGCAGTGCCGGTCGGCCAGGGCCACGTCCACCAAGCGATGTTTGCAGCCGTTGCCCACAATGCAGATGGGGCTGTCGGCAATCTCGAGGATCTCCTGGGCGGCAATCTGCGCATAGCAGCCGGTCACGATCAGCCGGGCCTCGGGGTTGGCGCGCAAGGCCTGGCGGATCAGCTGACGCGACTGGGCTCCGGCCCTGGCCGTTACCGCGCAGGTATTGATGATGTAAACCTCTGCCGGGCTGGAGAAGGGAACCAGCTCCACCTCCCGCTCCGCAAGCTCCGACAGGAAGGCCGCCGATTCAAACTGGTTGACCTTGCAGCCGAGGGTGGTGACGGCAATCTTTTTTTTGTTTTGACCCGTGATCTTCATGCCGGTGCCATGCTGTTTCTACTCCAAATTTGCCACAATAAGCCCGCTTACCGGCAGCCTTGGGATGGTAACCGTTCAGCAGTGCCGCGGATGCGCGGAAGAGGCCTGCGAAGTGTGCTGCCGCACATGAGCAGGCCGATGACAAAGCAGATGCGGTGCTGCTGAACGGTTACGAAACATCAATGATCTTCAGGCTGTTGGTGGTGCCAGCCACCCCAAACAGGGTGCCGGCGGTGATCACCAACCGCCGCGTCCCGGAGCGGAGCAACCCCGCGCCCCTCAGCCGCTCGGCCAACTCGAGGTCCGACAGGGCCACGGAGGGCACCTCCAGGGGAAAGACCCCGGAGGAAAGGGCGAGGATATTGCGGACCGTCGGATTATCGGTGATCGCCACAATCCAGGGCCGCGGCCGCAGCCGGGCGATGCGCCGGGCCGTGGTTCCGGTGGCGGTGGGGGTTACGGCCAGGTCCACGGTGCGGTTTTCCAGAACATCGCAGGTGGCGCTGCTGATCAGATCATCGATGCTGTCTTCGGAACGGATCGCGGCCCGCACCTCCAGGGCGACGCCGCCGCTCTTGACCAGGCGGCGTTCGGTCTGGTGGGCAATTTTTTTGGCAATGCGGACCACTGCTGCCGGGTCATGGCCGATGGCGGTCTCCTCGGAAAACATGATGGCGTCGGCCCCATCGAGGATGGCGTTGGCCACGTCGGTGACCTCGGCCCGGGTGGGCCGGGCGTTGTCCACCATGGAGAGCAGCATCTGGGTGGCGACGATCACCGGCTTGGCCTCCAGGTTGGCCCGATGGATGATATCCTTCTGCAGCCCCGGAATCTCTTCGATGGGCAGTTCGATGCCGAGATCGCCCCGGGCCACCATCACCGCGTCGGCCGCAGCCAGAATGGCGTCCAGGTTGGCCACTGCCTGCCGCCGTTCGATCTTGGCCAACAGACAGGGGCGGTAGCTCCCGGTTTGCGGCAAAAGAGCGCGGGCGGCCAGCATATCCTCCGGGCCGCCGACAAAGGAGATGCAGATGACATCGGCCCGGTGCTTGATGGCAAAGGCGATGCCGCGCTGGTCTTCCTCGGTCAGCACCCCGGCCGGCGCATTGTAGCCGGGGATATTAACCCCCTTGTTGGAACGGACCACCCCGGCCACCAGGGCCTCGGTTTCGACGATCGCGCCCTGGATGGCCTTGACCTTGAATTGCATCATGCCGTCGCCGACAAAGATGATCGAACCCGGCCGCAGCCCTTGGGCCAGTCCGGCAATCTCATGGGGCAGAAAGATGCCCGCCTTGGGCCGGGGCTGGTCGGCAGGCCCGAAGCGGACCTCGGCCCCCCGCCGCACGGTAATCGGCTTGGGCACCGTGCCCAGCCGCATCTTGGGCCCGGGCAAATCGATAATGATGGCCACCGGGCGGCCCATTTCCCCGCTGAGCTTCCGCAGGCTGGCGATCACCCCGGCATGTTCTTCAAAATTTCCATGGGAAAGATTCAGGCGAAAGCCATCGACCCCGGCAGCCATCAGCCGTTTTTGCACGGCCGCCGAAAAAGAGGCAGGCCCCAGGGTGGCCACGATCTTGGTCTTGGAGATAAAGGCGTTCATGCTGCTCCTTGGCTTTTTCCGGGGATCGGGGAATGTTTGCCAGCCCTGCAAAACAAAGGCTTGGCAAACGCACCATCACGCCCAGTGTATCGTTTTTCCGCCCCAGCTGCCAAACAGAAATTTCAGGTTATCCGGCAATCTCACCGCAGCCGAGAACCACCTCGCCCTCATAAAAAACCGCAAACTGGCCGGGGGTCACGGCGCGCTGGGGCTCGCTAAAGGTCAGCCGCACCCCGCCGGCATGGCCGACGATCTCTGCCCGGCAGGCCGGGTGCCGGGAACGGATTTTCACCTCGCACACCATGGGCAAAGGTGGCGGCTGACCATGCAGCCAATGCACGGCGGGCAACCACACCTCCTGCTGCCAGAGGTCCGCCTCCTTGCCGATCAGCACCGCGTTGCGCTCTAAATCGAGCCCGGCCACATACCAGGGGGTGGCGTCCGGCAGCCCCAACCCCCGCCGCTGGCCGATAGTATAATGATGGATCCCCGCATGTCGGCCAAGCTCCTTGCCCTGCAAGGTCAGCAGCGGGCCGGGCCGCCCATGCCCCGGAGAATGGGCGGCGAGAAACTCCGCCACCGATTGGTCTTGCAAAAAACAGATATCCTGGCTCTCCGGGGTATCCCGGAAGGCCAGGCCGAACTCGGCGGCAAGCTCGTAGACCTCCTGCTTCCGCAAGGAGCCCAGGGGAAAGCAGAGGTGCGCCAACTGCGCCTGGGTGAGCAGGCTGAGGAAATAGGACTGGTCCTTTTGGGGATCGACCCCTTTGTGCAACCGATAGCCGGTGGTTTCGTCCCCGCTGAGCCGGGCATAATGGCCGGTGGCCAATAGCTCCGCGCCGAGGCTCTCCCGCGCCTCATCCAGCAACAGGCCGCATTTGATAACGCGGTTACAGACCACGCAGGGATTGGGGGTTTTCCCGGCAAAATAGCTGGCGCAGAAATAATCCACCACCTCCTGCCGGAAGGGTGCGGCCAAGTCCACCACGGTCAGCGGGATCTTTAAAAAATCGGCCACCGCCCGGACCCGGTCCAGCTGCGCTGCCAGATCGGGCTGGGCCAGGGCCATGAAGACCCCCTGCACTTGCGCGCCCTGTTGTTGCAACAGGGCGGCGGTCACCGAGGAATCCACCCCGCCGCTCATGGCGACAACAATCTTTTTTTGTTGTATAGTCGTTGCGAAACGTTCTGCCATCCGATCCCCAGCACGAAAAGGCTTGTCGATGAAATTCCCGGAACTTCTTGCCCCGGCGGGCAATTTTGAAAAAATGCAGGCCGCCATCCACTACGGCGCCAATGCGGTCTATCTCGGCGGCAAGAAATTCAGCCTCCGGGCCCACGCCACCAATTTCAGCGAAGAGGAAATCGCCCAGGCCGTGGTCTATGCCCACGAGCGCGGTGTGCAAGTATACACCACCCTCAACATCTTTGCCCACAATGACGATCTTGCCGAGCTGCCCGCTTATCTCGGGGCCCTGCAAGAGGCGAAGGTGGACGGCCTGATCATCTCCGACCCGGGCATCCTCGCCGTGGCCCGGCGGGTGGTGCCCCGGCTGCCCATCCATCTCAGCACCCAGGCCAATGTCACCAATCTGGAGAGTGTCCGGTTTTGGGTCGGCCAGGGAGTCAAACGGCTCAATCTGGCCCGGGAGCTTTCCCTGGCCGAGATCGCGCAAATCCGCCAGGCCACCGAGGCGGAGCTGGAGATCTTCGTGCACGGAGCGCTGTGCATCTCCTACTCGGGCCGCTGCTTACTCAGCCTTTATCTCACCGGCCGCGACGCCAACCAGGGCAACTGCGCCCACCCCTGCCGCTACCACTACCGGCTGGAAGAAGAAAAAAGGCCGGGCCAGTTCTTCCCGGTGGAGGAAGACAGCCGCGGCACCTATATCTTCAACGCCAAGGATCTCTGCCTGCTCAACCGGCTGCCCGATTTGATCCGGGCCGGGGCGGACAGCCTCAAGCTCGAGGGGCGGATGAAAAGCGTCTACTACGTGGGGGCCATAACCCGCCTCTACCGGGCAGCCCTTGATTTCTGGAAGGCGCAGGGGCTTGAGGCCGTCCTGCCGGAAACCTTTGGGCAGGAGCTGCTGAAGATCGGTTCGCGGGGCTACACGGAAAACTTCTGCGACCAGCCGCCCACCACC
>DASWIU010000117.1:0-3833 GCA_036397515.1 Desulfurivibrionaceae bacterium
TTTTTCTGGCCTTCCTGCTCACGGGGTTCCTGCTCGCGGCACTGCCGACAATGAGTCGGGCGGTAAGCAGCCCCCCGGAGACCTTTGCCGATCTGGTGGACAAACTCAGCCCCACCGTGGTCAATATCTATACCACCCAGATGGTCAAGGCCTCCCGCTCGCCCCATGACATGTTCAATGGCCAGGATATCCCCGAGCCCCTCCGCCGCTTTTTCGGATTGCCCTCGCCCTTTGAGCAGGATCAGCCCCAGCGGGAGCAGAAGCGGACCAGCCTCGGCTCCGGGGTGATCATCTCCAAGGATGGCTATATCGTCACCAACAACCATGTCGTGGAAAACGCGGACACCATCAATGTGCGGTTGACCAACTTCGAGGAATACGACGCCAAGGTCATCGGCCGGGACCCGAAGACGGATCTCGCCCTGCTCAAGATCGCGCCAAGAAACGGCCTGCCCGTCACAGGCTTCGGGGATTCGGACAAACTGCGGGTGGGTGACTGGGTCATGGCCATCGGCAATCCCTTCGGCTTCGAACAGACCGTTACCGCCGGAATCGTCAGCGGCAAGGGGCGCTCCCTGGGCAGCGGGCCCTATGAAAGCTTCATCCAGACGGACGCTTCGATCAATCCCGGCAATTCCGGGGGCCCCCTGTTCAATCTCAAGGGCGAGATGGTCGGGATCAATTCCGCCATCTACAGCCGCAGCGGCGGCAACATCGGCATCGGCTTCGCCATTCCCGCCAACATGGCGAAAAATGTCATCAACCAGCTCAAGGAACATGGCTCGGTGGTCCGCGGCTGGCTTGGGGTGATGATCCAGCCCGTCACCCCGGAGCTTGCCGCCCAATTCAAAATGGAACGGGCCGTCGGCGCCCTGGTGGGTGAGGTCTCCCCCGCTAGTCCGGCGGAGAAGGCCGGCATCAAGCCCGGCGATGTCATTGTCGCATTCAACGGCAAGGAGATCACCCAGATGAGCATGCTGCCCAATCTGGTGGCGGAAACCCCGGTGGGCAGCAGAGTGGAAGTCACCCTCTACCGGAAAGGCGCGCTGAAAAAGCTCCCCCTGATCATCGCCAAACTCAACGAAGAACAGGTGGCTGCCCAGGCCGAACCGGAGGAAAGCCTCAACAGGCGGCTGGGACTCGGGGTGCAGGATCTTACCCCGGAGATTGCCGCTGCCCTGGGCATTACCGACAAGCACGGGGTGCTGATTACCGCGGTGGAGCCCAACTCTCCTGCGGCGGAAGCGGGATTGCGCCCAGGGGATTTGATCCTGGAGTTCAACCAGAGGCCGGTCCGGGATGTGAAGACCTTCCTCAACGAAATCAAGGGCATCAAGGCAAAAGCAACGGTTTCCTTTTTTATCAAGCGGGAGGGCCGCACCCGATTCTTCGGCCTGAAACTCAAATAATTTCACCAACCGTCTACCCAAGGAATAACGATGAAGAATCTGCATGGTTTCGGAAAACATCTGGGCTGGCTTGCCACCCTGCTGAGCCTGCTCAGCCTGATCAGCGGCTGCACCTATCAGGACCGGGTCGCCCCGCTCAACCTGCCGGATGCCAAAAACGGCGGGATCGTGGTGGGCGACGGGGTCAAGATCTCCGCCCTGGCTTTTAACAGCGACGAGGCGGCCAAACAGGCCTTCGGCTTCGGCGCCCGCAAGGCGGGGCTGCTGCCCGTGCAGCTCACCCTGCAAAACGACAGCCCGGACAAGGTGCGGATCAACGCCGAGCAAACCTTTCTCATCGATAACAACAACCGGGCCTGGCCGATTCTCTCCCTGGAGAAAACCTACCAACGGACCGCCGGACATGTCGATCTTGGGGAAACAGCCAAAGGCGCGGGCAAACCGGCGCTGCTCATGGGCGCGGCCGGCGCCTTGGCCGGATTGGCCGTAGGAGTGGTCACCGGCCAGAATATCGGCGAGGCCATGGGAACCGGGGCCGTGATCGGCGCGGCGGGCGGAGCGATTGTCGGGGGGGCCAAGAGCTACAGCGACAGCGGGGAAAAAATCAGGGATGACCTTGCCGCCAAAAGCCTGCGGAACGAAGCGATCCTGCCGCACCAGATCGCCTACGGCGTTCTTTTCTTTCCGGGGATGCCCGGGGAGGAAGCGGACGGGGTAAAGGAGCTGCGGCTCTCCCTGACCATCGGCAACACGCCGCAGGTGGTGGTCCTCTTTCCCGCGCTCAGGTAATTCTCAGCTATCTGCTATAAGCTGTCAGCGGATAAACGAAGCGCGGCGGCGTCCGCCGCCGCGACTTGGGCAATGGCCGCCCGGACCTTGGCCAGGTCCTTGCGGCCGGGGGCGAACTCCACCCCGGAATTGAGATCCACGGCAAAGGGACGCGCCTGGCGGACCGCCTCGCCGACATTCTCGGGGGTGAGGCCCCCTGCCAGAACAACCGGACGAGGCGACGCCAATTTTTCCAGCAGACTCCAGGCAAAGGTCTGCCCGGTGCCGCCGGCGACTTTCTCCTGAAAGGTATCAAACAAAAAAGCAGAGACCTCGTCGGCGTAAGGGGCCAAGTCTTCCGCAGTCAGGGATTCCCGCACCCGAAAGACCTTCATTACCCGACAGGCAATCTCCGCGCAGTAGGCCGGGGACTCTGCCCCGTGCAGCTGAACCTTGGTCAGACCGCAGTACCGGACAATCTCATTCACCGCCGCAGCTTCCTGGTCGACGAAAACCCCCACCGCATCCACAAAGGGGGGCAGGCTGGCCACGATTTCCCGCGCCCGTTCCGGGTCGATGTAGCGGGGGCTTTGCTCGACAAAAATCAGGCCGATCGCATCCACCCCGGCGGCCACCACCCCGGCGACCTCTGCCAGCTCCCGCATCCCGCATACCTTGATCCGCGTTCGACCGTTCATCTTCTTCATCCTTGCTGCCCATTAACCAGCATCCGCAACGCCTCGGCCGGATCCGCGGCCCGCATCAGGGTTTCCCCCACCAGCGCCGCCCTGACCCCATGCGCCGCAAGGCGCACCATGTCCCGGTGGTCACGGATCCCTGATTCGCTCACCAGGGGGATATCCTTCGGAATCATCTTCTGCAACCGGAAGGTGGTGTTCAGGTCCATGGAAAAATCGCGCAGATCACGGTTGTTGACTCCGATCAGGCGGCTACCCGCGGCCACGGCCTTTTCGACCTCCGCCTCGTCATGCACCTCCACCAGGGCATCCATGCCAAGCTCCAAGGCCAGCCCCTGATACTCTTCTATCTGGCTGGTCTCAAGAATGGCGGCGATCAGGAGAATGGCATCGGCGCCGTAGGCGCGCGCCTCTCTGATCTGCAAAGGATCAATAATGAAATCCTTGCGCAGCACCGGAAGCGTCACCGCCGCCCGCACCGCGGGGATATAGGCGAGCGAGCCCTGGAAAAAATCCACATCGGTGAGCACCGACAGCGCCTGGGCACCGCCAACCTGATAGCTGCGGGCAATGGCAACCGGATCGAAATCAGGCCGGATCACGCCCTTGGAAGGGGAGGCTTTTTTGGCCTCGGCAATAACAGCCACGCCAGGAAAATCGGTGAGCGCCCGGATAAAGCCGCGCACCGGCGTAATCTCCAGCTCCGGCGCGGCAATGCCCCGGATCTTGAGGGCTGCGACCTCTTCTTTTTTGCGAGCCACGATAGTATCTAAAATCATGATTGCACCGCCTTGGAAAAGGCAATCAGCGCCTCCATCTTGTTGAGCGCCGCGCCGCTGGCCACCACCTCGCGGGCCAGGGCCACGCCGGAGGCAAGGTCGTCGCTGCGTCCGGCCGCCATCAGGGCGGCGCCGGCATTGAGCAGGACCATATCCAGACAGGGCCCGGCCGCGCCGCT
>DASWIU010000118.1:0-4188 GCA_036397515.1 Desulfurivibrionaceae bacterium
AAACCACGGATGGTCGGGCAGCTCGATAATCTCCACCAGCTTCTCGTCCGGCGAGGTGCCGCTGATGATGAGCCCATGTTTCACCAGCTCGTCCTTGAAGGCGTTGTTGAATTCGTAGCGGTGCCGATGCCGTTCTTCTATCGCGTCTACCCCATAGGCCTTGTGGGCAAAGGTGCCTTCCACCATCTTGCAAGGATAGGCGCCCAGCCGCAGGGTGCCGCCCAGGTCGGTGGTTTCGTCGCGGATCTGGATCTTGCCGGTGCGGTAATCAAACCACTCCTTGATGAAATAGATGACCGGATGCTTGGTGAGCTGGTTGAACTCGGTGCTGTCCGCGTCTTTCATCTTGGCGATATGGCGGGCGAACTCGATCACCGCCAGCTGCATGCCGAGACAGATGCCGAAATAAGGGATTTTTTTCTCCCTCGCAAAGGTCACGGCCTGGATCTTCCCCGCCACCCCGCGACTGCCGAAGCCGCCCGGCACCAGCACCCCGTGGCATCCGGCCAGCAGGCCATCGGCGCCTTTCTCTTCGATCTCCTCGGCGCTCACATAGCGGAGCCGCACCTTGGCCTCGTTGGCCACGGCCCCATGCACCAGGGCTTCGTGCAGACTCTTGTACGACTCGGTCAGATCGACGTATTTGCCGATGATACCGATCTCCACCTCGCGTTTGGGGTGCTTGACCTTTTCGACCAGCTCCTGCCAGGCGTCCAGACGGGGCGAGCCGGTCCAGATATTGAGCTTGCTGAGGATGATGTCGTCGAGCCCCTCGGCGTGAAAACAGAGCGGCACCTCGTAGATATTGTCCACGTCGCGGGCCGTGATCACCGCCTCTTTCTCCACGTTGCAGAACAGGGAGATCTTGGCCTTCAGCTCATTACTGAGCAACCCTTCCGTGCGGCAGAGCAGGATATCCGGCTGGATGCCGATGGCCCGCAGCTCCTTGACGCTGTGCTGGGTGGGCTTGGTTTTCACCTCGCCCGCGGTCTTGATGTAGGGAACCCAGGTCACATGGATATAGAGGGAGTTTTCCCTGCCCACATCGGTACGGAACTGGCGGATCGCCTCCAGAAAGGGCAGCCCTTCGATATCGCCGATGGTGCCGCCGATCTCGATGATGGCCACGTCCACCTCGCCTTCAAACTGGAGGATGGCCGCCTTGATCTCGTCGGTGATATGCGGGATCACCTGCACGGTGCCGCCCAGATACTCGCCGCGCCGCTCCTTGCTGATCACCGAATGATAGATGCGGCCCGAGGTGTAGTTGTTGCGCTGGCCCAGGACCACGGAGGTGTACCGCTCGTAATGGCCGAGATCGAGGTCGGTTTCCGCCCCGTCGTCGGTAACGTAGACCTCGCCGTGCTGGAAGGGGTTCATGGTGCCGGGATCCACGTTGATGTACGGGTCCAGCTTCTGAAAGGTGATGGACAGCCCGCGGCTCTCGAGCAGGGCGCCGATGGACGCGGCTGCCAGCCCTTTTCCCAGGGAAGAGAGAACGCCGCCAGTAACGAAAATGAACTTGGTCCGATGGGTGTGATTTGTAGTTTTCATGAAATGGCGCCGGTCTCGTAAAATAGGGGGAAAAACCACGGTGGATGACTTTCAGCCAGAGCAACGCACCCCCTCGCCGTACATCGGCTCAAGGAAGCGAGGCCTGCGCTTCTCACTCCACCACGCAAACGACAAAAAAAGGGGCAAAAACGACAGCCCGAGACAATCGGGCCGCATTACGTTTGCATCAAACTACAGCATTCCCCCCCCTTTTGTCCAAGGGAAAATACCCCTCCCGGCCAGAGAAATTGCCATCGCGCCCGGAGTAGAGCAAACGCCTCGGCGCCGGGGTTATGCGGGCAGGCGCGTACGAAAACGCGCACTTGCCTCGCCTTTCCTCTCATTCCTCCTCGGCAGGGGTTCGCCCGATCCTTACCCGGCTGTTTTCCCGGGCATACCCGCTGATTCCCATCATCAAGCGCACCAAACCATAACTGAGCCAGCTCATGCATCGTAAACCAGGGGGCTGCTGTTTCCAGTTCTCCCTGAGGATTCGCCGGCCCTCGGTTTCCATGGCTTTTTTCAGGCTTTGGCTCAGGGTCGCCGCGAATTCTTCGTCGTCCATGACGACATTCGCTTCGCGGGAAAGCAGCAGACTGAACGGATCGATGTTCGAAGACCCCACCGTGGCCCAATGGCCGTCGATCACCGCCACCTTGGCGTGCAGGAAGCTCTTGCGGTATTCATAAATTTCAATGCCCGCATCGAGGAAATTGCCATAGAGCGCCCGGGTGGCATAATGCTGGAGAAGATATTCCACCCGCCCCTGAAGCAGCAAAACCACCCGGACGCCGCGCCCGGCCGCCTTGATAAGCGCATGCCTGAAATCAAGCCCCGGAAAAAAATAGGCATTGGCGATAATGATCTCGGCTTTGGCCTGCCCGATCGCCCGCAGATATGCCGCTTCAATGTCCCGGCGATGGCGGATATTGTCCCGCACCAGGAATGCCGCGCGCATCTGCCCCCCGACGGAGGCGGCCACCGGCAGTGCCCCGCCCCGACCCATCCCTTTACGAAAATGATGCCAGGCCACCACTGACCACAGCCGCTGGGCGGAAAGGCGGATCTCATCCACCAGCGGACCTTGCACGGCTACGGCGTAGTCGTAGCGGGGGGGCATATCGCCCGTCGGCCCTTGGTCGGCAATAATGTTGATCCCGCCGACAAAGGCGATCTCCCGGTCCACCACCACGATTTTCCGGTGCATTCGGCGCAGGCGCTTGCGCTGAAACGTCCAGGGGGATATCCGGGGCCGGTAGATGAGCGTCTTCACCCCGCCCGCTTGCAGGCGTTCCAGCACGCTCCCCGGCAGCTCCTTGGACCCGTAGCCGTCGATCAGCAGCCAGACCCTTACCCCACGCCGGGCTGCCCGCTGCAGCGCCTCCGCAATCCGCTGCCCGGTGGCGTCGTCTTCGTAAATATAGGTTTCCAGATAAATTTCGTGCCGTGCCCGGTCGAAGGCCGCTTCGATGGCGGGGAAATAGGCCTCTCCGTTATGCAGCAGGGAGACCCGATTGCCCGGAATAAAGCGGGGCACGCCCGCGGGCAGGAAAGCGTGATACAACCTTTGATGATATGGTTTCCCGGGGGATTTGGTTGTCACGACAGGCAAGCCCGGACCCTCTCTCTGCAACCGGCTGCCCGCTTCATATCTTTGGAATGCGGATGCGGCTGATCATCAGCGAACCCGAGAGGGCAAAGGTCAGGACGAGGGGATGGAGCTTGAAACCGGCCAGCATGACTTGGCCAAACCAGAGCTGTTGGTGGACCGCGCCGAACCAAGCCGCGACCGCCAGCAGCAAGACGAGGAGGAGGGAGGTCGGGATCGGGGTTCCCTCAAAGTACTTCACCTTGTCGCCGCCCTCGGACAGCGTTTCGGCGGTCACGTTGTAACGGGCCAGGCGCGAGACCCCGCAAGCGACAAAGTAGGCCAGGACGATACGGTCGTACAGGCCCTGCATGCCGCAGCCGTAAGCAATAATCGCCGGGGCGACCCCGAAGGAAATAACATCGGCCAGGGAGTCGAGTTCCCGCCCCATCGCCGACGTCCTCTGCCGCCATCTGGCGATGCGGCCGTCCAGGATGTCAAAGATCAAGGCAGCGAACACCAAAGCAGAGGCAAAGTAGACGTGCCTGATCTCGCCGGTTTGCAGGTAGGTCATGGTGGAGAATATCGCCCCTATGCCGCAGACAGCGTTCCCGAGAGTAAACCAGTCGGCCAGCTGGAACTCACGGATCATTGCCAAGGGCTTGGGGGGTCGAGGGGTTGTCATCGAACCGGATCTCCAGGTGAATTCGTTGTAATCGGGGCGGAAAGTGTAAGAATATCGGGGCAGGCTAGCGTCTCGAACCTTCAGCCAAACAGATTTCAAAAACAAACCCTCAGAAACCAATAACCTATCAAAAATCCGATTTTTTTCACATCGAAAATACATACAGCCCGAAAAATACGGTGGAATCAGTGCGATCATGAAGAATCTCAGGGGTCTTGAAAAGTGAGTTTTGCCGTGTTCGAGACTCACAAGTGCTGCTTGCTGCCATTGTCGCGGGGCCGAGAATCTGACAGCAAAGCTGAATGTTGCCTCCCTTCACACCTCCAAGCTTGTTGGCGCACATTTTCTGCATTGACATTGT
>DASWIU010000119.1:0-15591 GCA_036397515.1 Desulfurivibrionaceae bacterium
GCGATGGAACTGAAACGATTACTGATGGTTGGGGTGGTGGTTGTTCTTGCCGGGAATATCTCCCCGGCTGTGGCCGGAGTTGCTTCGAAACGTTTTGATAAAGCGACCGGGATGTGCCGGGAGCTGACCTTTAACAACAGCGGCTGGGTGAGCGAAGGACATGATATCTTCCGGAATACCTGTAAGGCCTGCCATAGCCGTAATAGCGGCAAAGGCGCTCCTTTTTTATATACCGAGTCGCGCACCATGGAAGGCTGGAATCTGGTTTTTTATAAGAAAAATGTCAAATGCGCCCAGGATGGCTCTTGGGGAAATCTGAGCCGGGAGCAGCTTTTGCAGGTGAACGATTACCTCTTCTGGAATGCCTTTGGCACCTATGATGCCAATACGGCCGAGCGCTGTGGCTGATGAGCTTTCCTTTTCCCGGTCCGGGAAAAATGCAGCCAGAATCAAGAAAAAATATGTTCCTTGTTTAGCAAAAAATCCCGTTGTGGCTAGGAGGAGAGGCAAGGTCGCGCCTAGTACCTTGTAACTTTTTAATCTCTTTTAGGGGCTAATTCCCCGCAGCTTGCTGCGGGTGTAGTTCATTCGACATCAAATTAATTCCCTCCCCCGCAAGGGGGGAGGGTTAGGGAGAGGGGGAATTTGCCATTATCTCGGCAGGTTGCAGTTTCCCCCACCCCCAGCCCCTCCCGCAAGAGGAGGGGAGTTTTTTCGAATAATAAGAGTTGCCAGATTCTGGCGGGAGCCGCATAAGGCGCTTCCATTGCCTCCCTGGGAGCGTATGGTTAGGTTCTCCCTGATCTGGTTCGGGGTGAGCGGGAAGGGTTCAGCCTTTTTCGCCGCTGCGTTTTTTCCACCACCAGCCCAGCACCGTGAACAGGAGGGTGCCGAGGCCGCCCAGCAGCCACTTCCAGTATTTGTCGAAGAAAAAGTCGAGGAGCCACCAGGGCGTGACTTGCACCTCGATGGTGCGATCAAGGGGCACCGGAATGGTGTACGGGTCGGCGATGCCTGCGGGCGGGATGGCGATCAGTCTGAGGTGCAGGGTTTGGGTGCCGGGCCAGGTCGGGGTGATATCCCAGCTCCAGATGGTGCGGCCGGCCAGATGGATGGTCTGCTGCTCCGGAGAATTTGGCTTGATGGTGAAATTCTCGCCGGTCAGGGTGGCCTTCATCACCGGACTGACTTGGATGGTGCCGGACTCCACCCGGCCGGCGTCATGGGGCACCAGCTTTTTCAGCTCCTCGGCCAAGGCCTGGTGGCTGACCTTGGTGTCCACCCACAGATGGATGGGATAGGGTTTGGCAACCTTGACGGGCGACGGCGGGTTGAAGGTGTAAGCGGCATCTTTGAAACCGGCCAGGAAGTTCTGCCAGCCCTCGCTCCGGGAGGGTTCGCCGCCGCCGTTTTTTGCCGCCGGCCGTGGCTCCGCCTTGGCGGTCGGCATCTCCCCGGTGGTGGCGTCACCCCCGGCGGTCATCCCGGTTCCGGAGGCAAAGGAGGGGGTGTTGTCCGCCTGTGCTGTTTTTGATTCTTCGGGTCCATTCCGTCCGGCAGTGGGGGCTCGCTTGGCATCCTTGGCGTATTCCTCCCGGAAGGTATACGATGGTGGTGCCGGCTTGGGTTCGGCCGGGGCAGCGGCCTTCTCGGTTCTGACTTCGTCGGTTGTCCGGCTCGAGGTGCAACCGATACACAGCCCGAGCATCATAATCAGCAAGAGAAAAAACTTCCCCCTCTTCATGATTCCCTTTTGGCTCGGCACGTTGATGGCGCCGAGATAGTCGATGCCCTTGACCCCGCCCCCTTCGAAGATCAGATTTCTGAAGTTGTAGGTCATGGTTTCCTCCGAGCGCGGGTGGCGAAACTGTTATGAAACGCGGTGGATGGTGAGCTGCACACTGCCATGGTTGTTGCCGTAAAAGTTCCAGGCGTCGTTGGCAAAACAGTAGAGGTAGCCCGGCGCGGTGATGGTGAGCGGGGCCGATGCGTGGGCCGCCAGTTCGACATATTGGTGCGGCACCGGGCTGCCGTCGTTGCCCACCACCTGTTTCAAGCCGGCATCGTTGGCGATTGCCCCGACCAGGGTGAACCAGTTGAGCTTCTCCACCCGTTTGGTGCCCGGCAGATCCGTTGCCTCGTTTTTCAGCAGTTTTTTAAAGGTTCGTTCCAGTGTGCCAAAGAGGGAGGCGGCGCCCCGGATAAGATCGCCCACGGTCATTTCCTTGTTTTCCGTGCCCCGCCAGTCGCAGGTGTCCGTGCTGTCCTGCCATTGGCCGGTGGCGGAGAAGGTGAAGGAGTGGCCTTGGGGGAGGTAGACGCTGGAGTAGTTCCAGTGGGTGTCGGCGAAGATGTCCACCGCGATGGATTCTCCCACCGCGAGGATCTTGGTGGGGTGGTAGGCCGGGTGGGTGATGGGCGAGACAAGCTGGCGCGTGATGGCGCCGGCATGGAACCGGGCATGATTTTCCGGGAGCATGGCCTCGATGTTCCGCGGCCGGGAACGGAGCTTGGCAAAGAGGCCCTTGTAGGAATTGTGCATGGCCCCGAGCGGATCGGCCTTAATGGTCTCCTGAATATTGTCGCGAAATTTCAGCCCGGTCTTGGCGCTTTCCTCCATCATCCAGAGCAGGGCGCCGTTGGAGAGGTCGCAGCCCGCATAGCCGCCGCCCACGTCGGAATGCGCCCCCGGAAACCACAGCTCAACGGTATCCGGATGCTGGGCTGCGTTTTGCCAGCGGGTGACGCAGAAGCAGGAACGGATCTCATCGAGGGCCATGGCGTGGCGGGCCGTGGCGACGTTGCCGCCGATTTCGGTGTTGTGGAACTCCCATTTGGCTTTGTCGTCGAAGAAATTGAGAAATTCCAGATCGTCCGGTACCCCGAGGGCGCCGACGGTATCCCAGACCCCGACAAAGCGGATCGGCGCAGGCTGGCCCTGGTGGAAGAAGTTCCATTGGGGCTCGGCCCAGTCCGTGGGCGTGGCGTTTTTGCCGCGGTAGCCCTGCTCGTAGGCGCGGTGGACCCGAAGCCATGCTTCGTTGGAGGAAAGATTGCGGAGATTGAGAAGGCCTCGGCCGAGAAAGCCTCCGAGGCTGCGGGCGGTGAAAGCCCCGCGGCTGAAACCGAAAAGGTAGATGTGATCGCCTTCTTCGTAGTTGCTGCCGAGCCAGTGGTAGGCGCTGCAGATGTGTCGGCTGATGCCCGCCCCGACCGCCCCGCCGATGATGGCGTTGAGCAGCCCGCCTTCCCCGCCGACCCCGGGGTGATAATACTTTTGCTGCCCTGCCGCACTCTGGGCGTCATGATCCGCCAGGGCGTTGTATATCTTGAAGACATTGGTCGGGGCCGGGATTCCGTTATCTTCCTTGGCCGGATTGTTCCAGGTGCCGTCGCAGCAGACAATAAGACGTTTCATCGCAGTTTCTCCCCCGGGCATGGCTTGGTAGAAGACCTCTCCTTTGTTAGGTAGCGAAATCCGTCCGGCTTGTCAATAGTCCCGCGGTCAGCTGCCGGCGGAAAAGCCGGGAGCTTATGGGGCGAGCGGTTCAGTGCGCCTCAAGGGCGCCGACAAAACCATGAGTCGGGCAAGGCGACCGCATTCTTCGCCTCCCCCTTTGTTAAAGGGGGGATATAGAAAGTGCTTCGGTCATAGGGAAAGCCTGAAATACGACAGCCCCTTCAAGCGGCTGTTGCTATTTCGCAGGCACCAGGTCGATGATGGTCACCTCCGGCGGCGCCAGGAAGCGGATGGGCGGGCCCCAGGTGCCGGTGCCCCGGCTCAGGTAGAAAAAACCGCTCTTCAGACTGGTGAGTTGGCCGCTCCGCTGGGGATAAAAAAACCAGGTGATCAGGTTGAAGGGAAATATCTGCCCCTTGTGGGTGTGGCCGGAGAGCTGGAGGTCAAAAAGCCCCAGGCTGGCCGGGTCGATCTCGGGCCGGTGCTTGAGCAGAAGGGTGAAATTTTCCTTGGCCTGGGCTGCAAGAAGATCGCGCTCCGATTCCGCGGGTTCTTGGGCAAATGCGCTGACCGCCGGGTCGTCCACCCCGACGAGGTTGATGCCGCCGACCACTATCCCCCGCTGGCGCAGCAGGGTGAAGCCCGATCTCTCGGTGAAATCCAGGGCCTCCTGCAGGCCGGCGTAAAATTCATGGTTGCCGGTAATGGCGAACTTGCCCAGGGGCGGCTTGAGCGCCGCCAGCAGCCCGGCCTCCTTGACGAAGTGGTTGAGCTGGCCGTCAACCAGATCGCCGGTGGACACCAGGATGTCGGGCCTTGCCTCCCGGATCCGGGCAAAAATGCTCTTAAGCCGTTCCTTTCTTACGATGAGCCCCAGATGCACGTCCGAGATCTGGGCAATGCGCAGCCTGCCGGTATTTTTTGCAATCTTGGGGCTGGCGATCTCGATCTGTTCCAGGCGGATATCCGCGGCCTCGAATGTCCCGTAGCCAAACACCGCAGCCACCAGCAGCGCCTGGATCGCAAGCAGCCGCCCCGGGGAAACCGTTGTCCTGGGAAGCTTTCGGCGCAGGATTTTTTCCGTCGCCCAAAAAGCAAAACGGCCCAGATCAACCGTAACGGCAAGGACCAGGAACAGGAAGAGCATCCCCATCCAGCTGAAACTGGCATAGGCCCAGAACCGGGCTCCGGTTTCAAGCCCAAGTCTTTCGCTCAGCCGGACCACGATCGGCGCCGCGATCATGATCGCCATGAACCCGGCTATCCCGAGCGCGGCTTTCCTGCCTGGGAGAAAGGCCGCCCTGATTTTGCGGAAGGCATAGTAGTGGACCAGGGGGTAGAGCGACAGATAAAGGAGCAGGAAGCGGATCATGCTTTCTCACCCGGTTGGGTTTGCCTAAAAAAGCTGCCGGGAAAAGCCGATGGCCGGCGTTACGCCTCGGTGATTTTTCCTGGCAGCCCGGGCCTCAGTTGGTGACGGTCACCTCGGCATCCTCGACAATGACGCCGTATCGGTACCCCGCCCCGAAGTCGCGGTTCCGGGAAAGGTTTCCCTTGATGGTGACCACCTGCCCGACCTCGGGTAGCGCAGCGGTGGTGACCACCAGATCGTTGGTCCCGGCGGCCTGGCTGCCGGTGCCGTCTTGCAGGTGCAGCCAGTTCTTGCCCAGGATGCCGCGGCTGACCTTGACCACCTTGCCTTGCACCGCCACCGGCTTATTCGCCAGGGCATCTTTCTTTTCAAAAATCTCGCCGACGGTCCGGGCCTCGGCTCCCTCGGCCTTGCTCACCGTGATCGCCTCAGTCGGAGCCGCGGCCGGAGCTCCGGCCGCGGCCGGGGTTGGCGTTGCGACAGGGCCGACAGGGGCGAGCCCCGCGGAAAAAATAATGCTTTCAAAGGTGCGGTTCAGCGAGGTGCTTTTGAAGTTGGTCATCTCCATGCCCGGCTGGCAGGCGATTACATTGCCCACCGCGATGGCGCTCTGGGGCAGGGCCACCCAGGTCTGGGTGCCGTCCTTGGCCACCAGGGCATAGGTGTAGCCGCCGCTGTTCATGGTTTCGACCACCTTGCCGGATACCCCTTGGGCCGATGGGTCACCGGCCCCGCCCATTGCGCCGGCGCCGGCCAGGAGAGGATTTATCAGGAGGAGGGAGGCGGCAAGCAGCAGACCGGTACGGAGGTATTTCATGCTCTTGTTTGCATTCATTAAGGTGTTACCTCATCAGCTATTTTCATGGGGTTGCCCTGTCGGCGGCTGCCTGAGCCAAGCCGACGGGTGAATACTGTAACTGTAATATCTTTTCCAGAAGTTGCTCATAATATTGCTCCGGCGGTTAAATATGCAAAGCTGATGATAGCTATCGCGGCTGAAGCCGCTCCTACAAACAACCGATATCCCCCGACCCGGTAGGAGCGGCTTCAGCCGCGATAATCCTTTCAATATTTAACCACCGGAGCAATAACGTCAGGCCTTGGCTGCATTTTTCACGGGCAGGGTCGGTCTTTGTCCTTATCCTGGGGATAGAAACGCCATTCCTTGTTGACGATGAGCCGCGCCCCGCGCCGGAAGTTGAAAAAGGACCAGGCCCAGCGCATGGTCACGGAAAGGCGGTTTTCAAAACCGATCAGATAGTAGATGTGGACCACGAGCCAGGTGGCCCAGGCAAGGAAACCGTCGAACCGCAGACGGCCGATCTCGACGATCGCCTTGCTGCGGCCGATGGTGGCCAGTTGCCCCTTGTCTTGATATTGAAACGGCTGCCGCGCCAGCCCCGCGATTTCGCGGAGGATGTTTTTGGCAATGGCCCGGCCCTGTTGGAGCGCCACCGGGGCAAGTCCCGGCAGCGGCGCGGTGCGGCCATGGGTGAAGCAGGCCTGATCGCCCGCCGCAAAGACCTCGGGGTGATCCGGCAGGCTGAGGTCGGGTTCCACCAGGAGGCGGCCCAGCCGGTCGGTGGGTACGCCGAGTTGCCGGCCGAGGCTTTCCGCCGTGACCCCGGCGGCCCAGAGAATGGTGGATGCCTCCACCCGCTCCCGCCCGACCTGCACGCCGTCGCGGTCCATGCCGGTAACCGGGCTGGCGGTCCACACCTGCACGCCGAGCTGTTCCAGGTCGCGGGTCGCTTCGCCTGCCAGGGCCTCGTCAAAGGAGGGCAGGATGCGCGGCCCGGCCTCGATGAGGATGATGCGCGCCAGCTTGGAATTGATGTTGCGGAAGTCCTGGGCCAGGGTGTAGCGGCTCATCTCGCCGATGGCCCCGGCCAGCTCCACGCCGGTGGGGCCGCCGCCCACGATGACGAAGGTGAGGTGGCGTCGTTGTTCGCTCGGGTTTGCCGTGCGCTCCGCCGCCTCGAAGGCCGTGAGCACCCGCCGCCGGATCTCTGTGGCCTGCTCGATGGTCTTGAGCCCCGGGGCAAACTCTTCCCATTCGTCGTGGCCGAAGTAGGAGTGGCGGGCACCGCAGGCAAGGAGCAGGTAATCATAATTGAGGGTGCATTCCCTGGCGATCATCCGGTGGGCGACGAGATCGATGGCTGTAACCTCGTCCTGCAGCACCGTGATATTGCGGTACTTGGCGAGGATGTGCCGGATCGGCGCGGCAATCTCCGCCGGACTCAAGGCTGCCGTGGCCACTTGATAGAGCAGGGGCTGGAAGAGATGGTGGTTGTGGCGGTCCACCAGGGTGACCTGGACACCTGCCCGGTTGCCGAGCACCTTGGCGGCATTGAGCCCGGCAAAGCCGCCGCCGACAATGACGACATGTTTTTGGGGAGTTTTCATCTTGGAACCTGTTAGAGCGCAAGGTTGCGCGGGAAAGGGATCAGGCTGCTTTCCCGAGCCGAAATCGTCCATCCACCAAGCCGCGGGCCGCGCGGAACCCATGGCATATCCACTTCATGAAAAATAACCCTTTCACAGAGTAGCCCGGCCCTTTTTCTTTCTCCGCGAAACCGGGCACCGAAAATGGCCGGGAATGTAATCTTTGTTCCAAGGCCATTGAGACAACTTATTTCACTTGGCAGAGCAGGCCATCATTAGGTATAGAGTAAATGGACGGCCATTATTCGGCCCGGGACCGGATCAGCCCGGCCCATCCGGTGGCGGTTTATCATACAACAGGATAATCCCATGCAAGAAAATACGCCATCCCCGATGGCGCTGCGCTATTTTCTGATTCTCTTCCTCATCTCGATCCTCTTGGTCGGCTGGTTGTTCTGGCCTTTTCTGTCCATCCTGATCCTTTCCTACCTGCTGACCAGCGTTTTTCTGCCGACCTACAAGCTGTTCAACCGCAAACTGCCGGATTATTTTGCCTCGTTTCTGACCTGCATCCTGGTGATGCTGCTGGTTTTCATTCCTCTGGTCTTCTTTGCCACCGCCTTGGTCCAGGAGGCCCGGCACCTGTACGAATTGGGCCGAGGTTCGGGCGTCAATCTCGCCCTCAAGCTCCGCGCCTTCCAGGAAAGCGCACTGTTTATCGGCCTGCGGGAGATCGCCGGCATCCTGGGTTTTCCTCTGGAAGCGGAAGACATTACCCGGGCTTTCCTCGAATTGATGCGGTCGATCGGGCTTTTCTTTTACAGCCATGCGGGCAACTGGGCCGGCAATGTCATACTGTTCCTTTTTGATTTCTCGCTGATGCTTCTCACCATCTTCTTTCTGCTGATCGAGCAGGACCGGTTGCTCAGCTATATTCTCCGGCTCTCTCCCCTGCCCGAGGATCAAGGCCGGCGGCTGTTCGCCAAGTTCGACGAAATCACCGGCGCGGTGCTGATCGGCAACGGGATCTGCTCCATAATCCAGGGGATGATGGGCGGCATCATCTTTGCCGCGTTTTCCCTGGGCCCGCCGGTACTCTGGGGGTTGATCATGGCGGTGCTGGCCTTTCTGCCCATCGTCGGCATCGGCCTGGTGCTGGTCCCCGCCGCTCTGGTGCTCGGTTTCAAGGGCAATATGGCCGGGGCGGTTACCCTCTTGGTCCTGTACGGGATTATCACGATTATCGTTGAGTACTTCATGAAAGCGAAGATGGTGGGCGATCGGGTCAGGATGCACATTCTGCTGGCCTTTCTCGGTATGGTCGGGGGGTTGGCCGCCTTCGGACTCCTCGGCATTATCTACGGCCCCCTGATCATCACCGCCTTTCAAACCCTGGCGGAAATTTATCTCGGCAGCTACGAACGCTACCTGGCAAAGCCCCGAACCGACTGATTTCCCTCCCTCCGCGGGCCTCTGCTCCCGTCCCCTCCGGTTTTCCTTTTTTTCAGAACCCGATCAGCCCGAACAGGGTGAGCGTAACCTTGTCCTTGGTGCCAGGGGCATTGAGCAGATGTGGCCGTGCGGTTCGGGTGTTTTTAAATCCCCCTCAGTCCCCCTTTGTCAAAGGGGGAGGCGAAGAACGTCATTCCCGCGCAAGCGGGAATGACGTGAAGGAACCGGTTCGCAGCGGGATATCCTAGAAATTATGCGACAGCGTGGTCTGAAGATTGATTTTTTGGTGGGTCATATCAAGTTTTTTTCGGATGTTTTTCCGATGGATGTTGATGGTTCCCGGCGAGAGATGCATGATTTCGGCGATTTCCTTGGTCTGTTTGCCCAGCTTGACCATATTGGCGACTTGAATCTCCACCGAGGTGAGCCGAGCCAGTTTGGTGGAGAAATTATTTGCAAAAGGAGAGGTTACTTCCTTGATGTTGGCCCGGAGGATATCGACCAGTGCTTCCTGATGCTCGGTCAAACGACTCTCTTTAAGCCGTTCGAGGAGAGGCTCCACCAGCTTGGTGGTATTCGCGAGCACCTCTTCGGCCAGAATCGTCCGATCTTCTTCTCGTTTTTTCAGCAACACGGTTAGGGCGACATTTGCATCGGACAGTTCGCGGGTTCTTTCCCTGACCCGATCTTCCAGCTCAGCCTGGGCGTGTTGTAACTCGGCCTCCACCTCTTTCAAACGGGTAATGTCGGTATGGGTTCCAATAATCCGCAGCGCTTTTCCTTGTTCATCCCTCGTAACCGCCCGGCCCCTTGACAAGATCCATTGCCAGCCGCCGGCTTTATTGCGCATCCGGTACTCCACCTCATAACGAGGAGTTTTTCCTTGGATATGGTCCTCGCGCAGGGCCAATACTCTCTCGCGGTCATCGAGATGCAAAAGGTTTTCAAAGGATTGTTTGCCGTTGATTTCTTTTTTGTCCTCATAGCCCAAGCTGCGATACCAATTCTCTCCGACATAGACTTCACCGGTAAGTAGGTTGCGGTCCCAAACCCCGTTCGAGGAAGCATCCAGCGCCAGACGAAAACGAGTGTCGCTTTCGATCAACTCTGCCTCGACCTTCTGGCGGTGGGCAATTTCCCTTTCCAGCTTCAAATTCTGCGCCGACAGCATTTGCAATAAGCTTCGTTTCTCCTGGCAGCGCCGAATGCGAAAAACAACTTCTTCAATCTCGCAGGGTTTGATGGCGAAATCGTCCGCGCCGAGACGCAGGGCCTCGACGGCGGATTGCATATCTCCATAGCCGGTGATGATGATGACGCTGGTTTGCGGGGCATGCTCCTTCACCGCCTTCAGGACGCCGAGACCGTCGATTCCGGGCATCAGCAGATCGGTTATCACCAGATCGTACAGCTGATTTTTCAGGAGATCGATGGCTTCATTGCCGCTGCCGACGGCGGTGACCGCGAAATGCTCCTCTCGGAGGTCCCGGGTAAAGGATTTCCGAATAAGGTCTTCGTCATCGACAAATAAAATGGATAGCTCGGCCATGATTGCATCCTCTATAACATATCAATTTTTTTATGATTACTTTCCAGTACCTTGTAACTCTTACTATTTCTGAAAAACTCCCCTCCCCTTGCGGGAGGGGCTGGGGGTAGCTACAACCTGCCGATATAATGGCAACTTCCCCCTCTCCCTAACCCTCCCCCGCAAGGGGGGAGGGAATTAATTCGATGTCGATTAAAAAGGTGCAAGGTACTAGTCCGTCAAGTAAAAGATGCAATGCGAAGGGCATGCCTACCTGTCGTTTGCAAAGGCATCCTCTTCTCCATTTCCTTTAATCGGTAGCAGGACGGTGAAGGTCGCGCCTTTCCCCGGCAGGCTCTTGACCCGGATTTCTCCTTGGTGGTTCTGAATAATACCATAACTGACGGAGAGGCCCAAACCCGTTCCCTTGACCTCGGCCTTGGTGGTATAGAAAGGCCGGAAAATCTGTTCCAGGTCCGATGCCTTAATACCAACGCCGGTATCCTTAATCGATACCGCCACCCTGTCGTCCTCTTGCCGAGAGCTGACCGTGATCACTCCCCCGGACTGGTGGCAGGCATCCGCCGCATTGGTCAAGAGATTAAGGAGAACCTGTTTGATCTGGTCCGGGACCGCCAGAATCTGCGGTATTCTCTCCATGTAGTCGCGCCTCACGGAAATCCGCTTGCCGTTAAAATCGCTCTTGAGCAGAAGCAGGAGGGGGTCGAGGGAGTGGTGCAGATCCATCATCACTTTTCTGCCCGAGGATGGCCGGTTAAAATCCTGCAGACTGCGGATCAAGTTCTTGATCCGGTCGCCTTCGCCGATGGCCGCATCCAGCAACTCCGTATCCTCGGCATCCATTTTCGCCCTTTTCCTCAAACCTCTCAGGGTGGAGAGAATACCCTGCAGGGGGTTGTTGAATTCATGGGCGATGGACGCCGATAATTTCCCGATTGCCGACAGCTTTTCCGTATGGAGAAACTGCTTCTGCGTTTCCTGCAGTTCCCGGGTCCGTTGCTCAACCATGCGCTCCAGATTATCATTCATGGCCTGAAGATACGCCTCGGCCTGCTTGCGCTCGGTAATATCCTGGATCATCCCCATGGAGCGCAGCGGTTTCCCCGAAAGGTCAAAGGTGCTGGTGCAGTGCTCGCGCACCCATTTGATCCGGCCATCGGCAAACAGCAAGCGATGCTCGATACTGTAAGGCTTCTGGTCCAGCAGCGATTGCTGGTAGGCCTGATCCACCAGCGCATGATCATCGGGATGGATTGCCCGCAAAAAATTCTCATAGGAGGGCTTAAACCGGGCCGGGTCGAGCTCGAATATCCGGTAGACCTCCTCGGACCAGCACAGTACCCCATAGGAAAAATCCAGTTCCCAGCTGCCCAATTTCCCGAGCCGTTGCGCCGCTTCGAGCAAGTCGTGACCGTGTTGTAACTCAAGAGCTGCCTGCCTGCGTTCGGTGATGTCGCTGAAAAATATCGCCAGTCCCTCCGTGGTCGGATGGCAGCGGCACTCAAACCAGCGATCAAGCGGGGCGGGATAATAGGTCTCAAACTGGAGCGAAATATTTTCCTGAAGCGAGCGGCGGAAGTTGACGCCGATGGGCAGGTCAAAGGCCTGCGGCCACATCTCCCAAATGGTTTTGCCAAGCAGTTGCTCCGGGGCCATTTGCAACATTTTCGCGGCCGCGGCGTTGATCTGGGTGTAGCGCCAGTCGCGGTCGAAGGAGACAAAGCCGTCGCTCATCTGTTCCAGGATGGCGTTGATCCTTCCATGGGCTGCGCGCAACTCCTGCTCGGCAGCCTGGAGTTCCTCCATGGAATCGATCAACGCTTCGTTTTGCGCCTGCAATTCTTCGCTTTGCGCCTGCAGCTCTTCGCTTTGCGCCTGCAGCTCTTCGCTCTGCGCCTGCAGCTCTTCGTTGGCCGCCGCCTGCTCGTCGGCGCGGGTCGCCAGGACGGCGTTGAGATGGGTGATATCCTGCTTCCGGCGGTGGATATCCAGGAAGACCTTGACCTTGTTCAAGAGGATTTCCGCTTGGAGCGGCTTGACCAGGTAGTCCACGGCGCCGGCGGAGTAGCCCTGGAAGATCTGTTCTTTCTGGCCATAGGCGGCGGTGACAAAGATGATCGGCACGGCCGAGTGGTTTCTCTCCCCCCGCATCAGCGCGGCCAGTTCGTAGCCGTTCATCTCCGGCATGTTCACATCCAAGAGCGCCAGGGCGAACTCGTGGTTGAGACAGGCCTTGAGGGCGTCGTTGCCGTTTTGGGCCTTGACGACCACGGCCCCGGTCTGGTCGAGGAGGCGTTCCAGGGCCAGCAGGTTCTCTTGCCGGTCGTCCACGATGAGGATGGCAGGTCTTGCCCTGTGGTCCTGCGTCCGGTTTCGGTTCAATCGATCTTGCGGTAGACTTTCCATGTCGGTTCCAGCCTGGCAGGTTGGGTTGAAGAACCAAACCCAACATTTACGAATATTGACAAAACGGCATCATGATCTGCCTGTCGACCAAAACTGTTGGGTTTCGCGGAGCTGAACCCAACCTGCGCTGGTAAACCAGGCGGTGGTGAAAAAGGGGCTCTCCCCAATTTTTTCTGGCATGAAGGTAGACTGTCCGCTTAAACACCCAGGGGATATTTGACTACTATCATGCCACACTTCACTTGAGAGTGAAATAGAAGCTCGCCCCTTCTCCCTTTTCACTCTCCCCCCAAACCCGGCCGCCGTGACGCTGGATGATCCGCTCCACCGTGACCAGCCCGATACCGTGGCCCTCAAACTCATCGTTCGTGTGCAGGCGCTGGAAGAGGCGGAAGAGTTTGTCCGCGTAGTTTCGGTTAAAACCGGCCCCGTTGTCGCGCACGTAGAAGGTTGGGGCCGGGTCATCTCCGTTTACGGCACCAAACTCGATCTTGGACAACGCCTCTTTCGCGCTGTACTTCCAAGCGTTTCCCAAAAGGTTGTTCAAGGCGACCATGAGCAAATCCTGATCGCCACGGCAAGAGAGGTGATCGGCGATGAAGAACTCCGCCCGCCGTCCCGGATCGGTCGATTGCAACTCTTGAGAGATGGTCCGTGCCATTTCCGAGAGATCCACCTCCTGCATCTGCATCTCCTGGCGGGAGAGCCGGGAAAAACCGAGCAAAGTGTTGATCAGTTTGTCCAACCGGAGGGTCTCTTTATGGATGGCTAGAAAATATTTGCTGCATTTTTCATCCAAGGAGTGCGCATGCTTCTCAAGGATGATCCGGCAAAGATTGGCAATGCCGAGGACCGGGCTGCGCAGGTCGTGGGAGACAGTACGGTTGAAGGACTCCAGCTCCCGGTTGGCCGCCTCCAGCTCAGCCTGGGCGTCTTTTAACTCTGCCTCGATCTTCCGGCGGCGGGCAATTTCCTCTTCCAGTTTCAAGTTTTTCAACGACAGCATTTGCAATAAGCTTTGTTTTTCAAGACAGCGCCGGATCCGAAAAACAACTTCTTCAATCTCGCAGGGTTTGATGGCGAAATCGTTCGCGCCGAGACGCAGGGCCTTAATGGCGGATTGCATATCGCCGTAGCCGGTGAGGATGAGGACGCTGGTTTGCGGGGCATACTGTTTCACCGTTTTCAGGACGTCGAAACCGTCGATTTCCGGCATCATCAGATCCGTTATCACCAGATCGTACCGTTTTTTTTTCAAGAGATCGATGGCTTCACTGCCACTGCCAACGGCGGTGACCGCGAAATGCTCCTCGTGAAGATCACGGGTAAATGATTTTCGGATCAGGTCTTCGTCATCGACAAACAAAATGGACAGCTCGGTCATGGTGGCACTCTTTCTGAGATATCGATTTTTCTTTGATTACTGCCTAATTCGCCAAGTGCAAGATACAATTTAAGCGCATGCTTCCCTGCTTTTAATCGGCAACAGGACGGTAAAGGTCGCGCCTTTCCCGGGCAGGCTCGTCACCCTGATTTTTCCTTGGTGATTTTTCACAATACCATAACTGACGGAGAGTCCCAGGCCGCCGGTATCGGTAATCGCCACCGCCACTCTGTCGTCCTCTTGCCAAGTGCTGACCGTGATCACGCCACCGGACATGGCCGGTTAGGTCGAGGAGGCGTTCCAGGGCCAGCAGGTTCTCTTGCCGATCGTCCACGATGAGGATGGCAGGTCTTGCCCTGCGTCCCTGTGGTCGATCCAGGTTCAGTCGATCTTGCGGTAGACTTTCCATGTCGGTTCCAGTTCCTGAAATTTTTCAGTGAGGCCGTGGTGTCGCAAGGACTCCTTGCTCCCCAGGGCCAGAAAGCCGTTATGGAGCAGGCTCTGGTGAAAGAGGTGCAGCACCCGCGTTTGCAGGGCGTGGTTGAAATAGATCAAGACATTCCGGCAGAGGATCAGGTGCATCTCGCCGAAGACTCCGTCCGTCACCAAGTTGTGGTTGGCGAAGGTGAGGTGCTCCCTGAGCGTGGAATCCATGATCACCGAGTCGTAGTCGGCGTGGTAGTAGTCCGAGAAAAGCTGCTTGCCGCCCGCCTGCTGGTAGTTCATGATGTTGGTTTTCATGACGCGCAGCGGGTAGATCCCTTCCCGGGCCTGACTGAGCGAGGCGTCGATAAAATCGGTGGCAAACAGGGTAGAGCGTTCGGCCAGCCCCTCCTCCCTCAGCAGGATGGCCAGGGAGTAAGCCTCTTCGCCGGTGGCGCAGCCGGCCAGCCAGATCCGGACAAAGGGGTAGGTCTTGAGGTACGGGACCACCACCTCCCTGAGGAATTTGAAGAAGGGCGGATCGCGGAACATCTCGGTCACCGGGGTGGAGAAGGTGCCGACCATGGTGCCGAAGAGCGTCTGGTCGTGGAGCAGACGGGGGATCAGCTCGCTTAGCCGGCTCACCCCGACCCGCTTGGCCATGGCCCGCACCTTGCGCCGCACCGAGGCCCGGGCATAGTCGCGGAAGTCATGGCCGTAGCGCCGGAAGATTCCCTCCAGGAGGAGGTCGATTTCGATCTCCTCCAAATCATGTGTTTCATTCTCAGGCATAGAGCCAGACCCGCATCATGGAGATGAGCCGATCGGCGTCCACCGGCTTGGCCAGGTAGTCGTCGGCCCCGGCCGCCAGGCACTTGTCGCGGTCTTCCTTCATCGCCTTGGCGGTCAGGGCGATGATCGGCGTCTTTACTCCCCGCTCCCGGATGGCGCGCATGGTCTGATAACCGTCCAGCCCCGGCATCATGATATCCATCAGGATAATGTCCGGTGCCATTCCCTCGGCCAGGAGCGCCAGGGCCCTTTCCCCATCCTCGGCCTTGATCACCGAGAGCCCTCGCTGTTCCAGGACCTTGGCCAGGGCAAAGAGGTTGCGCATGTCGTCGTCCACCACCAAAACCACCTTGTCCTTCAGATAA
>DASWIU010000120.1:0-3962 GCA_036397515.1 Desulfurivibrionaceae bacterium
ACTCCGAGCGCAATGATCAGGGCGAAGCTCTTCAGTCCAAATTGTTTTGTTTGTCCGTTCATGCTCAGATCCTCCTTGTATATATTCTTCCAATCCTTCAGGTTGCCCCCATCTTACCCGGCAGGATCTGCGGGCGTAACCGCTTGAAGTCGAAAGCTCCATTGGACTTCGGTCCAATTTTTTTAAGACTTAAGTCCGGCGAAAGCACCGACCTCGGGCCGATTCGGTTTTGCCTGCCTGCATGTATAATATCGGCAGGTCATCTTCCCGTCCTGGCATCATAAGCGAGGTGCGCCTGGATGGCCTTTCTTCAGACTTCGATATCTCAGGAGGCAAATCGTGCTGGCCCGCATCAAAAGCTACTTCCTCGGGTTTTCCCTGCTCCAGCGATTCATGCTGGCTGGCCTGGTGATCCTGCTGGCCGGCATGATCGGAATCGGTGCCTGGGTCGAGAAGCAGATCGAAACGGGCGTGATCCACCGCACCGGCGCCACCACCGCCCTCTACGTGGACAGCTTCGTCGCCCCCCTGCTCCAGGAGCTGGGCCAGTCCGACGAGCTGCTGCCGGAGCACGTCGAAGCTCTGAGCCAGTTGCTGCAAAGCACGGCCATGGGCCAGCAGATCGTGGCTTTCAAGGTGTGGGACACGCGGGGACGCCTGCTTTACAGCACCGAGGGATCAACGGTTGGCAAGACTTACCCGATGCACGAAGGCATGCTGCGCGCCAGGCTGGGCGAAGTCGTCTCGCAGATCAGCCCGTTAGAAGAGGAAGAAAACGCTGTGCTCGCAGTGCGGCACGAGCAACTCCTGGAGACCTACAGCCCGGTCTGGTTGAGCGGCACGAACCAGGTCATCGCCGTGGCCGAGTTCTACCAGCGCACGGATGAGCTCGAAAGCGAAATCAATGTTCTGCAGCGCCGCAGCTGGCTGGTGGTGGGCCTGGCGATCCTGCTGATGTACCTGCTGCTCTCGGGTTTTGTCCGCCGGGCGAGCGACACCATCGACCGGCAGCAGGCCGAGCTGGCCCGCAGGGTCGTGCAGCTCAGCGAACTGCTTTCTCAAAACCAGGATCTGCACGCCCGCGTGCGGCGTGCGGCAGCCAGCGTGGCGCTCTTGAACGAGAGCTATCTCCGCCGGACCGGGTTGGAATTGCACGATGGTCCCGCCCAGGACCTGGGCCTGGTACTCCTGCAATTGGATGCCCTGATCGGGCAGCTCGAGGGGCAGCCGGAGGCCGCCCTCGACCGGCAAACCCACGAGCAGCTTAGCGGGATCGAATCCGCCCTGCAAAATGCGCTGAAAGAAATGCGCGAGATCGCCGCCGGGCTGAGCCTGCCGCAATTGCAGGAGCTGAACTTCCCCGAAACGGTGGTGCGGGCGGTGCGCACGCACGAGCGCCGCACGGGGACACGCGTTGCCCTGGAGATGGATTCTGTTCCCCAGCAAGCGGCGCTGCCCTTGAAAATCACGGTGTACCGGCTGCTCCAGGAGGCGTTGAACAACGCCTTCCGGCACGCAAACGGCGCCGGGCAGCAGGTGCGTGTGATCAGCCAGGATGATCAAATTGTGGTCGAAATCTCCGACCGTGGTCCGGGCTTCGATGCCGAGCAGGCCAGCGGATGGAATGGGCAACTGGGCCTGAGCGGGATGCGGGAGCGCGTGGAAAGCCTGGGAGGCCGGTTCAAGATCGAGAGCCAAATCGGGCAGGGCACCCGCATCCGCGCCCACCTGCCCTGCCAGCTGGAAGGAGGCAGCGACGGATGAACGCCGTCCGGCGAGAAGAAGATCGGATTCACATTGTGATCGTAGACGATCACGCCCTCTTCCGCGATGGCCTGGCGACGATCCTGGCGGCGGAAGCGGACATTGAAGTGGTGGGACAGGGAGGAACCGCCGAGGAGGCCATCCGCCTGGCGCGCGACCTCCTGCCCGAGATCATCCTGCTGGACATCGACATGCCGGGAGGTGGCCTGGAAGCGGCCCGGACGATCGCCAATGAGTTCCCGGTGATCAAGATCGTCATGCTGACGGCTTCGGAGGACGACGATCATTTAATGGCGGCGCTCAAAACAGGCGCGCGCGCTTACATCCTGAAAGGCGTGGCTGCCCGGGAACTGCTCAGGATCTTGCGAGCGGTCGCCGCCGGCGAGAGCTACGTGCCTCCCGCCCTGGCAGCCGGCCTGCTGCTCGAACTGCACGAGGCGGGCACGCATGCCCGCAAGCCCGCTAACCTGATTGATGAATTGACCGAGCGCGAGCGAGAAATCCTGGAAGGCCTGGCGGCCGGCCTGAGCAACAAGGAGATCGGCCAGAAGCTCTTCTTATCCGAGAAGACGGTGAAGCATTATATGACCAATATCCTGCAAAAACTCCAGGTGCGCAACCGGGTGGAAGCCGCTCTACTCGCGCAGAAGAGCGGCAAGATCGACCCCCAGATTTAGTCTTTTCAACCAAAGATCAAAAAGGGGAATATGCTGGATACCGAAAAAAGATCGGGAATCGGTCGACCCCTGGACCCGAACTATCCGACCAACCGCGCCATTGTCGCCGTCGCCGTTCTGGTCGGGTTGGTTGGGGGAGCAGTGCAGCTGTTCATCACCGGCAGCGGGCTGCTGGACAGCTTGGTCTGGTCGGTTGAAGCTGCTGGCGGCGTTTTCCTGGCCTGGGCGTTGAGCCGGGAGCTCGACCCGGACAACGAAATGTCAGCCTTCGTCTCGGCTGGTCTGTGGATCCTCAGCCTGACCGTGATCAACGCCCCTCGCTTGCTGGCTTTGCTTTGGTTCCTTTGGAGTCTGCGCATCGTGAACCGGACCTCGGGCTTGGCAGCCAAACCCCTGGATTCTGTCCTGTTTCTGACTCTGGGCAGCTGGCTGGCCTTCCAGACCAGCGGCATTTATATCGTCATGACGGCGGTAGTTTTCGTTTTGGATGGATTGCTGGAGCCGGCGAACCGCAGGCAGTACATTTTTGCCGGGCTGTCGGCGCTGCCAGGGTTGGCGCTCTTCCTGGCCTTGGATGCCTTGTTTGCAGCCTTCCAGTTTTCACGCGGGGTCATCGTTCCGCTGGTGGTCATAGCCATCCTGTTCGCATCCGTGATCGCTGCCTACCATCGGGTGCAAGCCCGGGGCGATTACACCGGCGAGCCGCTCGATCCCACCCGGGTGCGGATCGCACAGGTGACCGCCTTGATCAGCGCACTGCTGGTTGGTCTACTAACAGGCCTTAGCGGTGTGGTCGCGCTGCTGCCGCTGTGGAGCGCGTTTTTGGGAGTGGCGTCGTTCCGGATCGTTAAGGCGGCGGGGAATTTTTGGCAGGAGGTTTCGAAGGATGCTTGAGAGCGATTGCTCCAAGGGCACCAGTCAAATCCTTCCACAGCCTTGAGCGTGGGGTTGTTCGAGAAATCATCCTCTAAGCGAAAACGGTTTCCGCCCAGGCGCGAATTTTTTCCCAATTGCGGAAGTCCAGCGTGGGGAGGAAGCGTGCAACCAGGCCCGGAAGGAGCAGGGCGGCGCCGCGCCGGTCAAACCTGCCTGCGAAGAAGGCTTCTGCCACCGGCTGGATCAGCGGGCGAACCGCGTCCAGGTAAGCCAACCGATTTTTTGCTGCATATATCTTCTCTCGCCGCTTCTTACGCGACATCCCGTCCAAGCTGGAAGAGCCTCCGGGCAATCAGGAAGAACCAGGTCATCAAAAGCACGTACCCGATGCCTGTGAGGATTGCAATGATATTAGAGGGAGCAATCCCTACGCTGATGTCACCGACCAATAGGAGTATGCTTGACAGCAATCCCATAAAAGCGGTCACTTTGTTGAAGATATTGCTTCGCAGCATGACAGCCGAGATTACCAGCCCCGCACCCATTACCGCGGAGCGGCCAGCCGTTTCCGTTGCAATGAAGAGCACTATCCCCACGATGGGTTGAACCGCAGCGATTGCGGACCAGATCTTACTGGTTCTCCTG
>DASWIU010000121.1:0-11778 GCA_036397515.1 Desulfurivibrionaceae bacterium
TTCGAGCGCTCGCTCAGAGTGACATCCGCAATGCGGACCGGGCAATTTTTGTCCCGCAGCATGAGGTCGAGATAGCCGACCACCTGGGGCCGCAGCATCTGGGAAGCGATGCGCAGTCCGCCGATGGCGTTGGGCATGACCACTTCCGCCCCGATCAGTTCGAGCTTGCCGGCGAACTCGGCATCCTTGCAGCTCGAAATGAGGCGCAGCTTGGGGTTGAGCTGACGGCAGGTGACCACCACGCAGAGGTTGTCCTTGTCATCGCTCAGGGTGGAGATCACGCCCCTGGCCGTGGCCACCATCGCTTCCTCCAGATCCCCGGCATGGGTCGCATCGCCCACCACCGCCGGAAAATCTCCCGATTGCGCCTGCAGTTTTCGGATCCGCTGCTCATCCGGGTCGATGACCACAAAAGCCGTATGGGTCCGCTGCAGCTCCTCCATGATGGAACAGCCGATGCGCCCCACCCCGCAGACAATGATATGACCGGAAAGCTTACGAATCTGCTGCGCCATCTTTTTTCTCCAGAACACATTGGTGAGTTCGCCCTCGACCAGAAAGGCGGTGAGGGTGGAAACAAAATAGGCGGCAAGCCCCAGGCCGCTCAAGAGGATGAAGATCGTAAAAAGCCTGGCCCCGGCCACATTGGCCAGGTCGAGGATTTCCCCGAAGCCCACGGTGGTCAGGGTGATGATGGTCATGTAGAAACAATCGCCCAGGGACCAGAAGGGGCTCCCATGCGCCAGGTATCCCAACAGGTAATAGCCCGCGGTGCCGATGGCCGTCACCACCAGGAGAAAAAAACCGGCCAGGACGCTTTTGTTCTTCAGGGTATGCGGCATCGCCATGCGTCTCCTCGGCCCAAATAGTGACTACGCGTCATGGGCGCCCCTGCCAAGTCGGCTCCACGCCTGGGCATACAGCCCATTGAGCCGCTGCTCCATCTCCAGGCGGCATCGCTCGATCTCTTCCGGCCCGGCTTTTTCCAGCACGGTCAGGGGTTCGCCGTACCAGAGATCGAGGCGGGCAAAGGGCTTGGGCAGCAGGGTGCGATCCCAGCTGCGAAAGGCCCAAAAGCGGTCCGCCGCCACCGCCAGGGGCAGGATGGGCGCCCCGCTTTTGCCGGCGAGAAGGATGGCGCCGGCCTGCATCACCCGGGGCGGCCCCTGGGAGCCGTCGGCAACGATGGCGGCATTATAGCCCTGGCGCAGCAAGCCGATCAACCCCTTGAGCGCGGCAAGCCCGCCCCGATTCCGGGAACCGCGCACGGCAACAACCCCTTGGCGGGCAAGAATGCGGGCGACAAATTCACCATCCTCACTGGCGCTGACCATGGCACCCCAGCCCCGTCCCCCCCGACTCCGGATCAATTCAACGGCGGTGAAAACGCTGTAATGCCAGAACACCGCGACAAAGGATTTGCCTTGCGCCTCGCATTGCTCCAGATTTTCCGCCCCATGCACCCGGACCCGGCAAGTGGCGAAAAGCATTCGGCTCAACCCGGCGTAGAGCCAGGGTGCAACAGCCAACAAGATTCTGTATAACAAACCGTTTTTCACAGCCATGCAAGTTCCATTTCCTTCAATTTCTTGAGCTGGTCACGCAGGGCCGCCGCGTCCTCAAAAGCCAACTCCCTGGCGGCGGCAAGCATCTCCTTTTCCAGCGCCTTCATCTCCCGGCGCAGTTCAGCCAGCGAGGCATACTGCTGCCCTGCCTCGCCGGTTTCCAACCCTACGGTAACATAATCCTTTTCGTACACCGTCTCCATGAGATCTTTGATCCGCGACTGCACGCTCTCCGGGGTAATGCCGTGGGCCTCATTGTAAGCCGCCTGAATGGCCCGCCGCCGCGTGGTCTCCTCCATGGTCTGGCGCATGGAATCGGTGAGCCGATCTCCGTAGAGAATCACCATGCCGTTGAGGTTGCGGGCCGCCCGGCCGCAGGTCTGGATCAGGGCCCGGGCGCTGCGGAGAAAGCCCTCCTTGTCGGCGTCCAAAACCGCCACCAGGGAGACCTCGGGGATATCCAGCCCCTCGCGGAGAAGATTGATGCCCACCAGCACCTGAAACTCCCCGAGGCGGAGATTGCGGATCAATTCCATGCGCTCCATGGTCTTGATATCGGAATGGAGATAGCGCACCCGCACCCCGAGTTTTGCGTAATACTCGGTAAGATCCTCGGCCATCCGCTTGGTCAGGGTGGTGATCAGCACCCTCTCCCCGCGCTCTTCCCGAAGCCGGACCTCTTCAAGCAGGTCATCCACCTGATTGGTTGCCGGCCGGACCTCAATCGGCGGGTCCAGCAGCCCAGTGGGCCGGATCAGCTGCTCCACCACCCTGCCGGCCGCCATCTCCAGCTCGAAATCACCGGGGGTCGCGGAGACATAGACCGCCTGGGGTATCCGGGCCGCGAATTCATCGAACATCAGGGGCCGGTTGTCCAGGGCCGAGGGCAACCGGAAGCCGAACTCGGTCAGGGTTTCCTTGCGGGAGCGGTCCCCCCGGTACATGCCGCGCACCTGGGGGATGGTCACATGGGACTCATCGGCAAAAAGGATAAAATCAGGGGGGAAATAATCCAACAGGGTGGGCGGCGGCTCCCCGGGCGCCAGGCCGGTGAAATGGCGGCTGTAATTCTCGATCCCGTGGCAGTAGCCCAGCTCCTGGAGCATCTCCAGGTCGAACATGGTCCGCTGTTCCAGGCGCTGGGCCTCGACAAGCCGATTGTGGGCCTGAAAAAAAGCGAGCCGCTCCCGCAGCTCCTCCTTGATGGTGGCCGTGGCCCGCTGCAGCCGGTCTTTCGAGGTGACGAAATGGCTGCCCGGAAAGACGGTCAGCTCGGAGAAGCGCTCCAGCACCTTGCCGCGCAGGGGATCGATAATGCTCACCGCCTCGATGGTGTCGCCGAAAAACTCCACCCGGACAGCGCGGTCCTCCTCGTAGGCCGGGAAGATCTCCAGCACATCGCCCCGCACCCGGAAGGTGCCGCGATGAAAAGAAAGATCATTGCGCTCATAGAGCATGTGGACCAAGCGGCGCCGCATCTCCTCCAGGGGATACTCCTCCCCTTGCTTGAGCAAGAGGTGCATGCTCTTGTACTCCTCCGGGGAGCCCAGGCCGTAGATACAGGAAACCGAGGCGACGATGATCACGTCCCGCCGGGTAAGGAGCGCCCGGGTGGCGGAGTGGCGCATCTTGTCGATGGCCTCGTTGATGGCGGAATCCTTTTCGATATAGGTGTCCGACGAGGGGATGTACGCCTCTGGCTGGTAATAGTCGTAGTAGCTGACGAAATATTCCACCGCGTTTGAGGGAAACAGCTCCTTGAACTCGGCATGGAGCTGGGCGGCCAGGGTCTTGTTGGGGGCCATGACCAGGGCCGGACGGCCGGTTTTGGCGATGACCTGGGCCATGGTGAAGGTCTTGCCCGAGCCGGTGACCCCGAGGAGAACCTGATGGGGCAGCCCTTCCGTAAGCCCCCGGCACAGGAGGTCGATGGCTGCCGGCTGGTCTCCGGCAGGAGCGAAGGTAGTTTCAAGCTGAAAGGACATGGACCGCATCTCCAGGGCAGAGACAATCAGGGGGAAAACCTTGGCATCATACCATATTTGGAAGGGGTTACGAAACAATCCGGGCAACTTTAGCCGGGAGCGATCACCGGTTCTTTATCCGCGCGGCGCCTCCCCCATTTTTCACGGATAATCCCGCGAGATAGGACCAAGGCAGAAAAAAACCATCCTGCCCGTGAACAGGATTGACAAGCACCACCCGCCAGACGTATATAGTGGGACTATTCATGGCGTAATTTCCAGCACTTTCCCCCCATACGCGTATTTCAAAAATGAATTTTTTCCCGCACCTCCTCGCAAAGACCGGACACGACACCGGGCAGCGGGAAAACCCGTCTGCGCCGCGGCTTTCTCTCCGCCCGCAGTCCGTGCGCCGACAAAAACATCTCCCCGACAAGCGAGCCATATGACCAGGGCAAACATCCTCATTGCCATAGCGATCGCGGTTATTTCCAGCAGCATCTGGGCTTCGGTCAACCAGCCGGAGCAGGAACCCCGCTGGCCCAACCGCATCCAGGGTTTTTCCTTTTCGCCCTTCCGCGCCTGGCAGAACGCCATAGACCACGTCCTGCCCAGCGAGGAGGAGATCGACGCGGATCTGGCCCTGCTGGCCACGAAAACCCATGCGGTCAGAACCTACACCATGGAAGGCTCCCTGGCGGAGATCCCCCGACTGGCCCGCAAACACGGGCTCAACGTAACCCTCGGCGCCTGGCTGACCAGCGATCTGGAAAGAAACGCGGTGGAGATCGAGACCGCCATCCGGGTGGCCCGGGAGAACCGCAAGAATGTAGTGCGGATCATCATCGGCAACGAGGCGCTTCTCCGGGGCGACCTGACCCCGGAACAGCTCATCGCCTACCTCGACCAGGTGCAGGAGGCCATTGATGTGCCGGTGAGCGCGGCCGAACCGTGGCATATCTGGATGAAGTATCCGGAGATCGGCGAACACGTGGACTACATCGCCACCCACATGCTGCCCTACTGGGAAGGCGTGGAGATGTCGGAGTCCATTGACTACATCGTCAAGCACATGAACATGCTCAAGCAAAAGTTTCCGGACAAGCAGGTGATCATCGGCGAGGTGGGCTGGCCCAGCAACGGCAGGACCCGGCAGCTGGCCGTGGCCTCCCCGGCCAACGAAGCCATCTTTCTCCGCCGCTTCCTGGCCAAGGCCGAACAGGAAAAATACACCTACTATGTCATGGAGGCCTTTGACCAGCCCTGGAAACAAGGAAGCGAGGGCTCGGTCGGCGCCTACTGGGGCGTATACGATGTCAACCGCCAGCCTAAATTCCCCTTTACCGAACCCATTGTCCGCATTCCGGAATGGCGGATGCTGGCCGGGATTTCGGCGATCATCGCCATCATCACCTTCGCCTTTCTCCTGATCGACAGCAAAACCCTGCGCACCCGCGGCCGCAGCTTTCTTGCCACCATTGCCTTCGGCGCCGCCACCGGCGCGGTGTGGATCGTTTACACCTACACCAGGCAGTACCTGAACCCGACCACCATCCTCATCGGCGTGCTCATGGTGATCGGCATGATCGGAGTGGTGGTGGTTCTCCTTGCCGAGGCCCACGAATGGGCGGAGGCCACCTGGCTCTCCCAGTGGCGCCGCCCCTTTACCCCGCAGCATCTGGAAGATGACCGGCTGCCCATGATCTCGGTCCAGGTGCCGGCTTACAACGAACCGCCGGAAATGCTGATCGAGACCCTGAACGCCCTGGCCCGGCTGGACTACCCCCGCTACGAAGTGCTGGTCATCGACAACAACACCAAGGATCCGGCGATCTGGCAACCGGTGGAAGCCCACTGCCGAACCCTCGGCCCCAAGTTCCGTTTCTTCCATGTGGCCCCGCTGGCCGGATTCAAGGCCGGGGCGCTGAACTTCGCCTTGGCACAAACCGCCACGGAGGCCGAGATTCTCGCGGTCATCGACAGCGATTACCTGGTAACCCCGGATTGGCTTAAAGACATGGCCCCCCAGTTTGCCAAGCCCTCCCTGGCCATTGCCCAGGCGCCCCAGGATTACCGGGACGATGGGGAAAACCTGTTCAAGGCCATGTGCTACGCGGAATACAAGGGATTTTTCTATATCGGCATGCTGACCCGCAATGAACGCAACGCCATCATCCAGCACGGCACCATGACCATGGTCCGCAAATCCGTGCTGCAAGAGGTGGGGGGCTGGGCGGAATGGTGCATCACCGAGGATGCGGAGCTGGGGTTGAAGATCTTCGAGCGCGGCTACGAAGCCACCTATATCCCCAAGACCTATGGCCGGGGGTTGATGCCGGACACCTTCATCGATTTCAAGAAACAGCGCTTCCGCTGGGCCTACGGGGCAGTGCAGATCCTGCGGCGGCATGCCAAGGCCCTGCTCTTCGGCAGAAAAACCGCCCTTACCAGAGGGCAGCGCTATCATTTTGTCGCCGGCTGGATCCCCTGGCTGGCGGACAGCCTGAACCTGTTCTTCACCGTGGCCGCCCTGGGCTGGTCCACGGGCATGGTCTATTTCCCGCTCAAGGTTGACCCGCCCCTGGTGATCCTCTCGGTCATGCCGCTCACCCTCTTTGTTTTCAAGATGGGCAAGATGATCTACCTGTATCGGACCCGGGTCGGCGCCACGGCCGGGCAGACCCTGGCCTCGGCCCTGGCCGGCCTTTCCCTGTCGCATACCATTTCCCGGGCGATCCTTCTCGGCTTTGTCACCAAGAACATCCCGTTTTTCCGCACCCCGAAACGGGCCAAGAGCCATGCCCTGTTGCAGGCCCTGCAATCGGCCCGGGAAGAGGGACTGATCATGATCGCCCTCTGGCTCGCCGCCGTCTGCGTCGTGGTCTCGCAAGGGTCGGAAACCGCGGACCTGATGGTCTGGATCATGGTCCTCTTGGTCCAGTCGATCCCCTATCTGGCGGCGGTGATCATGTCCATGGTGAGCGGCTTCTCAAAGACCGAGGAAAAAATCATCAGCAGCATCACGGCCTCTCCACTTGCCGCGGATGAGGCAGATGAGCCGGAGAGCGCCGCCTGAAGCAGGCTGCGCCCCAAGGAAACCAGCCGCCGATGCCCGCCCCCCACCTGCCGCGCAAAAAGACCGGATTCTCCCGTTGGTTCCGTTCGGTTGGCCGCCTGGCGTTCCGGGGGGTTATCCTCTGTCTCGCGGGAACCATGGCGATGACCATCCTCTTCCGCTGGGTGCCGTTGCCGGGCAGTTCCCTGATGATCCAGCGGCAGGTTGCCTCCCTGTGGCAGCAGGACAAGAAGTACCGTTTCCGCTATCGCTGGGTCAATCTGGAGCGCATTTCGCCTTACGCGCCCTTGGCCGTAATCGCCTCCGAAGACCAGAAATTTTTCGAGCACATGGGCTTTGACTTTGAAGCCATCGAAAAGGCCTGGGAACACAACCAGCACCGAAAACGGGTGCACGGAGCAAGCACCATCTCCCAGCAGGTTGCCAAGAACCTCTTTCTCTGGCCGGGAAGAAGCTTTATCCGCAAGGGGATGGAGGTTTATTTCACCCTGCTGCTCGAAGGGCTCTGGCCCAAACGACGCATTCTCGAGGTCTATCTCAACGTGGCGGAATTCGGCCCCGGCATCTTCGGGATCGAGGCGGCCAGCCAAGCCTACTTCCACAAACCCGCCGCCAGGCTGAACAGCGCGGAAGCCGCCAGGATGGCGGCAATTCTCCCCAGCCCCCTGCGCTCAAACGCCGCCCGTCCCTCCGGCTACATCAGTCAACGGGCCTGGCAGATCCAACGGCAGATGCGGTTCATGGGCGGCCCTGCCGCCTTGCGCAAGCCCTTGGGACAAAAAACTAAGAAATAACCTTGGTGTCCTGCCCGTCGAGACTGAACCGCACCTCTTTCCGGGTAAAGGGGCAGCGGAAGGCGAGATGATGGGCGACAAGCTCCATGCCGGTGGTGTTCTTGTTCCCGACCCCGTACTTCGGATCGCCGAGAACGGGATGGCCGAGCAGGGCAAAGTGGCGGCGGATCTGATGCAGACGTCCGGTTTGAAGGGTGACTTCGACCACGGAGGTGTCGCTGGCCGAGTCATGGGAGGTAAGGGTATATTGGGTAATGGCGGGCTTTTTGTCCAGCGGCAGCTCGATCTCCCCCTGCTCCGGGCTGGGACGGCCGAGCACGGTTATCCGGTACTGCTTGTCGATACCGTTGTCCTGCAGCAACTTGGAAAGCTTGGCTGCCGCAGCCTTGGTGTGGGCGAGGATCATCAGGCCCGCCGCCTCCCGGTCGAGCCGGTGCACGGGCAGGACAGGCCGCTTTAGCCGAAAATGGACCTCGGCCTGGCGGACCAACGAACAGTGGTCGCCGTAATCCGTTCCCTGGGCGAGCAGGCCGGCGGGTTTCAGCCAGATGCTGTAGTGGCGGGCATCATGCAGACACCGGGCCACCGGCGGTTTCACCGCAAGAAGGCGCGGGTCGTAGGACAATTCGAGAACATCGCCTACCCCCGGCTGCGCGGTTGCCTTGCGCAGCCGTTTCCGGCCGCCCCTTTTTCCCGTCAGCCAGACCGCTCCCTTGCACATGGCGTCTTTCACCCGGCTCTTGGCGAGCCCGGCCCGGGCCGCGATCAACTCGCAGGCCGTGCCCGCATCCTCGGGACCAATGGTGATCCGCAGGGCAAAGGCTGCCTCCGGTTTGTTATCTGAAATGCTCATAGCCTCGATAGCTGATCTCCCGGCGCTGGTCCGCCTCTTCAAGAAAAACCCCTTGCCCCTCGACAATCCGTCCCACCGCAAAAAGCTCCCTGTCGGTTTTTTCCCGGACCAGGCTGCACAGCGCTGCCAGTTGCTCCTCGCCTGCGGTAAAGAGCAACTGGTAATCCTCCCCCCCGGCAAGGGCCCAGTCCAGGGGCGACTGGCCGCAGGTTTCGGCCGCTTGGCGCAACAAGGGCGAAAGGGGGATCTTTTCCGCCGCCACCACTGCCCCAACCCCGCTCTCCTTACAGATATGGGCCAGATCCGTGGCCAGGCCGTCGGAGAGATCCTGCAGGGCATGGACCAGACCGCTCACCGCCAGCACCCTGCCTAATGCCACCTGGGGAACCGGGTCCAGATGCGCGGTGACCTGGGATTGCCAGCCGGGCTCATGGGCCAACCCCATCCGGCACAGGGCCAGACCTGCCGCCGCCTCGCCCAAAAAGCCGCTGACCAGGACCACATCCCCGGGCCGGGCACCTTTTCGGGTAATCAGCTCCGCCTCCTTGATCTCCCCGAGCACCGTGACGGAGAGCACGCTTTCATGCCCGCCCTGCACCGTATCGCCGCCGATCAGGGCAACCCCCTGCTCGGCAAGCACGGCGAGAAAACCAGCCATGAACGCATCCAGCCACTGGCCCCCGCAGGCCGGAGTCAGGGCCAGGGAAAGCAAGGCGAAACGGGGCAGACCGCCCATGGCCGCGATATCGCTGATGTTGACCGAGGCCGCCTTCCGGCCCAGGGCAAGGGGAGGATGCCAGGTCAGATCAAAATGAACCCCTTCCACCATGGTGTCGGTGGTGACCAGGCTGACCAGGCCCGGAGACGCTTTGTATACCGCGCAGTCATCACCTATCCCGACCAGAAGATCGTCGGCACCCCCGGCCGTCTGGTGGCGAATACGACTGATGATCTCTCTTTCTCCTCCGGGCCGCGCCATACTTCTCTCCATTGCTCCATCGAGTCGTTGCAACACAATACAATCGTTATCCGGCATGGTTACTCGACCGGAAGGTCAAAAAAAGACCAATAATCCGTGCCGGTTCTTAAGTTTTCCCGAAACTATCCGATCTGTTAAGGTAAAGGACCACGAGGAACCGAACCATGCAAGTGATCTGCTGCGTCTGTCTCAAAACAAAACAACCAAAAGGCTGGGCGAAACAGGCGGCCAGGTCCGGAGGGCAGCTCTCGCACGGCTACTGCCCCCAGTGCTACCAGCAGATGATGGAAAGGGTGGAAACCTTCTTTGTCATGAACAACTGCCGCAAGTGCGCCTAACCCGTCAGCCGCCCGCTACTTGATTACCTTCAGGAACGCCCCTTTCTTTTTCCCGGGCCCGATCCGCCCTTCGCTTTTCTTCTCCGCCGTTTCCCCGCCCCCGCCGAAATCAATGGCCTTGATAAACCGCTCCTCGCCGCCCATGGTGAAGATTTCCTGGCCGGTGAACTGCGGGGTCCGCAAGGTCCAGGCTACCTTCTGCGGGGGAATGGTCAACAACTGCAGGCTCACCTGCCACCACTCCTCTTTTTTGCCGTAATCCCTCTCAATCCCGATCACCAGGGCATACATGATCCGTTCGGCCACGATCAGGACAATATCCCCGACCTGGGTGGTCTCCTTGAAAACAAAGATGTTTTTCAAGTCGGTAACAATTTTTTCTATCATCGGCACGTCCCACGGAAAGGGTAAAGGCTTGGAGTCACCACAAAAACAAGATACTCATTCAGGGAAATTCTTTCAACCATGCAGGCAGAGCAATGTACCACGGAGCACCACGCTTTCCTGCTGTTCTTTTGCTCCTTTCCTTGTCCAGGAACCGCAATCCAGAAAAACTCCCCTCCCCTTGCGGGAGGGGTTGGGGGTGGGGGTAGCTACAACCTGCTGATATAATGGCAACTTCCACCTCTCCCTAACCATCCCCCGCAAGGGGAGGGGATTAATAACCATTATTTTCTTGGCCATTCCGCTACCGCCGCCTTCCGCGGTTCTTGCCTTTTCAATGGTATGATTATTTTGTTACAATGGCTTAATCCTGTTAAGATGCTCACTGCGTCCGCGCCTTTTTTGCGAGAAAAGCACCCAGACCCATTCCCCATTTTTCCGGGAACTTTTCATCCGCCGGCGTGTCTTATAAAACAACAAGAAAAAATGGCCCTGGCCTTTGGGGCAAGCGGATCACGATGCCATACCAAGAAGTACCCGAACTTGTCCGCGCCTTCCGCCAAGGGGATCAGCAGGCCTTTAACCGGCTGGTGATGCTGTATCAGCGAAAGATTTACAATCTGGCTCTTAACTACGTGAAGCAGGAGGATGAGGCCAAGGATCTCGCCCAGGACATCTTCGTCACCGTGTTCCGGCAGATAGACAAGCTGAAAGACGAAAACAAATTCGGGGCCTGGCTCTATCAGCTGGCCTTGAACCACTGCCGCAACCGGTACCAGAAACTGCGCCGGAGGGGGTTTTTCAGCAACCAGTCCATCGATGATTCGGAAACAGGCCTGAACTTAACCTCCGGGGCCACCCCGGAAAAAGATTATGAACGGCAAAACACCGCGCGCCTGGTCCGGGAAGCCATTGCCTCCCTGGCGCCGGCGGAAAAAGAGATCATTCTCCTCCGCGATCTGCAGGAGCTGTCGTACGAAGAAATCAGTGAAATCCTTGACCTGCCCATGGGCACGGTCAAATCCAAGCTAAACCGGGCCCGCCTGGCCCTAAAAACCCGCCTCAAACACTTTTTGTAAACGGTCCTCTTATGCAATGCACTGAAATCCAGCCCCTGTTCACCGATTTCGCCGACAACACCCTTGCCCGCGAAGAGCTGCACGCCCTGACCGATCATCTTCTCGGCTGCCCGGCCTGCGCCTTGGAGTGGCGGGAATTCCAGCAGACCCTCAACCTGGTGCATAGCCTGGAGGCCCAAGCCCCCCCGGCCGATCTGCTGCCGGGCATCCATGCCAAGCTGGCAAAACGGGGGATGTTCGATCGGGCCTGGGCGCTGGTCGAGTCCCTGAATTTTTCCCTGTCGATCCCCGCCGCCGCGGCCATCTTCACCATCGCCATGCTGGCCGGGTTTCTCCTGAAAACCTCCCCCCTGGAGCAGCCCGAGATCTTCTCCGCGCGATCCGCCCGGCTCAACACCACCTTGCAGCAAGGAGAGATCCTCACCCCCAGACGGCTCTCCATTGCCCCGAACGCCATGTTTGCCGTGTCCCATAATGGCGGCCCGCAGGGCGGCGACCTGGTGCCGCTTACCCGGACAGCCCTGGCGCCTCAACTGGTCCCGGAGAATGGCGCCCGCCATCTGTTGTCCCCGGATATGCATGTGCTCATCGAGAATATCGGCCACGACAATCAGGTCGTGTTTTTTCGGGAAATGCTGCACCGGAACTGGCAGCTCCGCCGCATAAGCACCAGCCTGTTTCTCGTCCATCTCCCCCAGGCGGAGCTGGGAGATTTCCATGAACTCCTTGGTCACTACCGTTTTGCC
>DASWIU010000122.1:0-3317 GCA_036397515.1 Desulfurivibrionaceae bacterium
TTGGTCACGGCGTAGATAACCGCGTTCAGACCCGGGGCGTCGCCGCCGCCGGTGGATATGACGATTTTTTTCATCTGTTGGACCCCGCCTGTGAATGAGAAAAAAGCTGTGTTGGTTAGGGAAACCCTTCTTGCAGTTATAGCGTGAATCAACCGGAGAGCAAAACAAAAAACCGGCCTTGACTTCTGCGGCTATATTTCTTAATTTGCTGAATAAGAAAAAGCTGAAATCATTTTTCTCCCCGGCCCCCAAGAGCCGGATATCTTTTTATGAACCTTTTGATGAGGAGATCATAGGATGCTGGAAGTAACAGAGCAGGCGGTTGTGAAACTGAAAGCGTACCTGGCCGATAATAATATCGATTCTGCCGTACGTGTTGCGTTGATGCAGGGTGGCTGAGCAGGCCCCTCTTTGGGATTGGCTCTGGATGAGCCAAAGGAAAATGATGCAACGTTTGAACATGGCGGAATTAAATTCTTGCTGGACAATAATCTCAGCAATCAGTGCGGAGTCATCAAGGTAGACTTCATTGAGGCCGGACCCCGTTCTGGTTTTGGCATCTCCTCGGCCAATCCTCTCGGCGGCGGCGGCGGGAGCTGCGGCAGTTCCTGCGGCAGCGGCGGTTCCTGCGGCAGCTGATTGTCTCGCGCTGAAATTGTTGTAATAAAAAACCCTGGCCTCGGTCGGGGTTTTTTATTGGGACTTGGTGCTGGTGTCCTTGATAAAGACCTTCAGGTAGGCGATAAGGTCGTTCATCTCCTTGCCGTTTTCCGGGATGGCCTGGCCGCGCAAGGCCACCTCGATGCAGAAATTGATCACCCCGGCCAGACTGCCAACGGGGTTGTCCATGACCAGATATTGCTTCCTGCTCAAGGTTTCCGGGCTGAAATCCCGGCCATGTTCGTGACAGGTGAGGCAGCTCTTGCCGGAGGTGCCGCCCCCGAGGGTAGGGCTGGCAAAGAGCGCTTTCCCGTTTCCGGCATCCGCGCCAAGGCAGCTGCCGGTGACGGCGAGAAAGAGGCCGAAGGTCGCCAGAAGAGTGGTGATTGTTTTCATGCCGCCGGTTTCTCCCTTGAATGATTGCGGTTCGCCGAACATCCTTTTGTGGAAACGTGCTATGCTTTTTTTAGCTTATTGCTCCGGCGGTTACATATGCAAAGCTGATGATAGCTATCGCGGCTGAAGCCGCTCCTACAAACAACCGAGATATCCGACCCGGTAGGAGCGGCTTCAGCCGCGATAACCCTTTCACTGTTTAACCACCGGAGCAATATCTAAAGATACTGTACTCTGAACGGGATCCGCGAAAAAAGAAAAAAAGGAGCTGATCATGGCAAAGCATGAAGGCGCCCAGGCTGAGGGGTTGACGGAAGAACAGGGGAAAGCGCTGCTCTGGCTGGCGCGGGAAACCATCGCTCGGCAACTGGGCATGGAGGCGCACGAGCCGGGGGCTGGGATTGCGGCCCGCTTGCAGGATGCCGAGTTGCAGCACAAGCGGGGAACCTTTGTCTCCCTGAAAGAGCATGGCGAGTTGCGCGGTTGCATCGGCTGCCTTGTCGCCACGGACGCCATGGTTGAGGAAGTGAAGCGCAATGCCCTCCATGCCGCGTTCGACGATTCCCGGTTCAGGCCGGTGGAAAAAGAGGAACTCGGTGCAATCGAAATGGAGGTCAGCATCCTCACCGCGCCGACCCCCTTGGCCTATGCAAGCCCGGAGGAGCTGCTCCGCGCCTTGCGGGTCGGAATCGATGGGGTCATTATCCTCCAGGGGGGGCGGAGCGCCACCTTTCTGCCGCAGGTTTGGCAACAGCTGCCCGATCCCCAGGATTTTTTAAGCCATCTCTGCCAAAAGGCCTGTTTGCCCGTTGATGCCTGGCGATCAGGAGCTCTTGAGGTGTTCACCTACCGGGTGCAGTATTTTGAGGAGCACGGTTGAACGCTCCGGCAAAAAAGGGTGCGGCGGATGATGGCTTGGCGGATGGCTGTTGATTTTTGCAGGGTGATATGGTACATCGCCGTTTGATCTGAGCACCATGCCTGGGTGGCGGAACTGGTAGACGCAAGGGACTTAAAATCCCTCGGGGGCAACCCCGTACGAGTTCGATTCTCGTCCTGGGCACCATCTTATCATCCGGTTTTTGGGCCTTGGCCATGGGAGAGGGGAGTAATGAGTGGAAAGCAGGCAACCATTGACATAATCGCCGAGATTTTCTGTCAGGCCGTCAAGAAGACCCTGGACAAGAGCACCCAAAAGGCCATCAAGTATTCAAAGACCATTCAGGTTATTCCCAAGGTGAGCCTGCGGCCGGAAGTCGGCTGCTTTGTCCAGTTCAGCGGCGATTATAACGGGTTGGTGGTGGTGAATTTTTCCGCCGGGGCGGCCATGGAACTCTACCGCAGCTACATGCTTGCCATGGGAATGCCGGAGAGCGGGCTGGCCAAGGATTCGACCTCCGCCGAGGTGGTTGACACCATGGGGGAGATGACCAACCAGTTCATGGGCAAGGCCATGCAGATGGTGGAGGGCCGGTTTGATCTCACCTCCTACATCGGCCAGCCCAAGGCTTTGTCCTTGAATACCGCCATCACCCTTACCCCGGATCTTGATTTTCAGGACAACCGGCGGTTGGTCTTCAGTCTCGATACCCATCGGTTTTATATGGAGATGGCTCTGGAACGGACGGAATTCATTTCCCTGTAACTGTCCAGCAGCACCACATCTGCTTTGTCATCGGCCTGCTCGTGTGCACTAGCACACTTCGCAGGCCTCTTCCGCGCATCTGCGGCACTGCTGAACAGTTACATTCCGTGATTTTCGTTTAATTCCTCTGTTAAACTGGATAGTTTGTCGCCTTTGGGACTTTTTGCTCCAGTTGATCCTCGTAAATGGCTGCCTTCGGGTAGCCTTTTTTTTTATGATTTATCCGGGAATGCGGAAGTATGGAGCATGGAGTCGCTCTGCTCATTTCTTTGCTTGCCCAAAGAAACGGAACCAAGGAAAGGGCACCCTGTGTCTCTTGTCCCGCCGCAGGCGGGATACCCGGAGTTTATGCCCCGCATGGGGTACTCCTCAATGCTGCCGGGGCTTTGCAAACTCGCTGCGCTCAAACAGTGCAAATCCCTTTTTCGGCAGCCTCTCCGGTGCTCGGCTGCGTGCCAATGGGATCTTTTCCTTCCCCCATTTGTCCTGCCGCGCCTCGCAGACGGGGGCGGAAAAAGACGCGGGAACTGTTTGAGGGCGAAGCCCGAGTTTTTCCGCGTCCCGCCCTCGGCGAGAAGTAAGGGAAGCCCGCAGGGCCAGGACTGGCTGGGGTGCC
>DASWIU010000123.1:0-21650 GCA_036397515.1 Desulfurivibrionaceae bacterium
TGCGCTTTCTTGGGCAGACCGCCCAATTGGTTGCTTTTTCAGCCGCAGGGCTCTGTCTCTCCCCGCACATCATTGGCAAAGAAGATGGTCAGCTCATGCTGCCCCTCTGCCGGTTGTTTGGGGGTATCCGCTCGTTTTGGCGCAGCCCCTGCCGCGGGCGCGATGATGCTGAGCAGGGCAAGCAGGGAAAGCAGCAGAAAAGTGGTCTGTTTGTTCATGGTGGTCATCACTCCATATCCGGTAATTGCCTGAAAGAGGATCAGGCGGGTTGTTTTTTTCGATCCCGCAGCAGCTGCCGCCATTTGCCAAGGCGGTCCCGGATGATTGCTTCATAGCCGCGGTTGGCGGGTTGGTAATAGGTTTTTCCTGTAAGTTCGTCCGGCAAATGATGCTGATCCACCAGGGCGTGGGGGTCGTCGTGGGCATACTGGTAGCCCTGGCCGTAGCCGAGATCCTTCATCAGCGCGGTCGGCGCGTTGCGGAGATGGAGCGGCACCGGCAGGGTGCCGGTGCGCCGGATGTCGTGCATCACCGCGTTGTAGGCGGCATAGACCGCATTGCTTTTGGGGGCTGTGGCAAGGTAAGTGACGGCCTGGGCCAGGGCCAGTTCTCCTTCCGGGCTGCCCAGGGTTTGGTATGAGTTTCGGGCATTGATGGCCACCGTGAGGGCCTGCGGGTCCGCGTTGCCGATGTCTTCCGAGGCGAAACGGATCAGGCGGCGGACCACGTACAGGGGCTCCTCCCCGGCGGCGAGCATCCGGCACAGCCAGTACAGCGCCCCGTCCGGATCGCTGTCCCGCAGGCTTTTGTGCAGGGCAGAGATCAGATTGTAATGCTCCTCGCCGTCCGCGTCATAGCGCAGGCTTTTGCGCTGGATCGCCTCTTCCACCGTGGCCAGGGTTATCCGCCGGGTGCCCATATCATCGGGTTCGGCCAGATTGGCGGCGATTTCCAGGCTGTTCAGCAGGCTGCGGGCATCGCCGTCGGCAATGCGGGCCAGGTGGGCGGCAGCCTCCGGCTCCAAGGCGATCTGCCAGGAACCCAGTCCCTGTTCCTGGTCCGTGATGGCCCGCTGGAGAATGGTCTGCAGATCCTCCGGCCTCAACGGCTCAAGGACCAGAACCCTGCACCGGGAGAGGAGGGGCGCGATAACGTGGAAAGAGGGATTCTCGGTGGTTGCGCCGATGAGGGTCAGCAAGCCGCTTTCCACATGGGGGAGAAAGGCGTCCTGCTGGCTTTTGTTGAAACGGTGGATTTCGTCCACGAAAACAATGGTGGCGGTGTTGCGCTCTTCCTTGGCCGCCTGGGCCTGGGCCACTATTTCCCGGATCTCCTTGACCCCGGAGAGCACGGCGGAAAAAAAGGCGAAATCAGCGCCGGTTGTTTGGGCCAGAATCCGGGCCAGGGTGGTTTTGCCGGTGCCGGGCGGACCCCAAAGCAGCAGGGAGGGCAGGTATTTCTGCTGGATGAGCCGCTTAAGAAGCTTGTCCTCGCCCAGCAGCTGCCTTTGTCCGACAAAATCATCTATGGTTTGCGGGCGCAGGCGTTCGGCCAAGGGGGCGGTGTGGGCGGCGGGTTGTCGGGCCATGATTTTTATCTGGCTAGTGAAGGAAATGATACTGTTAATTTCAGAAAAACAATATGACAGGAATTGGCCGGAATGTCATCAGCTGATCATGCAGGGAGCAGGGCGCAAACCTCCGGATTTTTTTACGCCAGCAAGGCGGCAAACCGATCTGCCAGGCGCTCCGCTGAAAAGATCAGGGATTCCAGGTCGAGAAAATTCATAACCTGGCGGTCGAAAAGAATCTTGACCTTCGCGGGAAAGCCGTCTTCCGGTTCCTCCTCCCAGTAAACAAGATATTGCGGAATCCTGGGCAGGACCGGGATGATGCAGCCGAGGGTGGCCGATGGCGTCGGCTGGGGAATGCCTCCCAATTGATGGCATGCCGTCATAATACTATTGACAGGCAGGGGGGCAAAAAGTTCCGCCAATCTGTTTTCGCAGTAGGTGGCCAGGGTTCGCACCTTGGAGATGGAGTTGGGTAGGGTTTCCAGCCCGATCCAGTCCAGGGCGGGAGCCGCGCCGCCCTGGGAATGGATGTAGTTGTAGATCAGGATCTGGTCCCGGGGGTCATCCGGGGTGCGACCGTTGAGGAGGATTCCCTGCCTGCTCAACACCACCTCCTGGGCGAGAAACGGGAAGGACAGCGTCTGGTTGTCCTCGCCGCGGAGGGTGGCGCCCAGGGGGGCGGCAATGCGGCTGAAATCCAGGCCGGAGATCTTGTCTTTGAGGTGTTCGATAAGGGCGAGATCGCGTTGTCCGGGAAGATCCTCCAGGGCACTCCCTTGTTTTGGCACAACATTGAGGCCGGTGGTGTCCAGATAAGGGCACTTGCCAAAGGCTTCGCCGCTTTTTGCAACCGCGGCGGAAAAGGCAAGGCAGGTCGGGTAGCCGCATTGACCGCAATTGGTCTTGGGGGTTCGTTGGACAATCTCGAAGGGGTTCATGGGAGCAGGTTATTTATGTTTTTTGTGGCAGGCCTTGGTGAGATCGTTCACCCTTGCGGCCTGCTCCAGGGCGGTGCGCATATCTCCCCTGCGAGCGCAGGATAAAGTCTCTCGCAGCGCCGCAAGGCAGGCAAGCCACTCTGCCTGCCAGGCCGGTTCCGAGAAAACAGCATAGTTTTCAAAGGCTAAAACAAGGGATTTTTCTTCGGCAGGGGTGGGTGGTTGCCCCTGTTCCAGCTTTTTGGAAACGGTTTTCCAGAGGCTGCTGATCTCTTTTTTTATTTTTTTCCCTTCAGGCGGTCGCCCCTTGAGGCGTAATTCCTTGTTCTGCTTAGCCTCGCGACTTTTTTCCGGCGTCTGCCTTCGGTCGGTGGCAAGAGGGGACTCCTGGTCCAAATCCCGGAGGGGCACCTGGAAAGAAAAGGTGCAATACGCGGTGTCGCCGGTGATCTTCTGTTTGGTTTTTATGAACAGCGGATTGCCTATGGCGACCAGCCGGCTGCCGACCCGGAGTTTCCCCTGGACAAGATCGTCGGCAAGGGCTCTGAGGTCGGCGGCGATATTTTCAAGGGTGTTCGGGTCGTTATACTGGGCAGCCATCGTCTCTCGCTTTAATAGAAGATTACCAGGGCCGTGATGTTGTCGCGTCCGCCTTGCTCATTGGCGGCGGTGACCAGGGCCTCGCTGGCTTTTTCCGGGCTGGGGGCATTGAGGAGGATTTGCTCAAGCCGGGTGTGGTCAACCATGTTCCAGAGGCCGTCGGAGCAGAGCAGGATCCTGCTTCCCGGCCGCAAAACAGTTTTATGGTATTCCGGTCCTTCGGGAGAATAGAAGCCGATGGCTCTGGTTACCACGTGGCGCGGGACCTGGATCTCCTGGTTATTGGCATCGGTTCGGTGGAGGTAGGTCACTGTCGTATGGTCGGTGGTGATCTGTCGCAGGCTGCCCTTTTCAGAGAGATAGCAGCGGGCATCGCCGACATGGCAGGTGTGGAGGCGGTTTTCATCAAGAAGGCAGGCAACCATGGTGCAGCCCATGCCCTGCATGGCCGCATCGGTGGCGGCTTTGGCCATTACGGCCTCATTGGCATGGCTGAAGGCGGCCAGCATGCTCTGGTGGATTGCCTCGTCGTCGCCTCGGATCTCCCGGATTTTCTCCTCCGAGAGGAATTCGAGCAGGGATTCGATGGCCAGGCGGCTGGCGACCTCGCCTGCGTTATGGCCGCCCATGCCATCGGCGACCACGAACAGACGGCGGTTGCGCAGAGAGCAAAAACTGTCTTCGTTATGGTCACGGACCATGCCGGTGTCCGTGCGGCCATAAAAGGAAATGGTCCTGGGCTTGCTTTGGCAGATTTTTTTTAAAAAACCGAACATCATGCACGATCCGTTGTTTTCCCGGCCGGGGAAATTACTCAAAATGCAGTTGGTGGATTACCATCCAGAAAACGATAGCCCCATCTTTTCTTCCGGCAAGAAAGGTGTGGGGCTTTGGCCCGTGGGCAAGGCTGTAGATGCCGTCGCCTCTGCCGTCGAGAATCGCGAGGCATTCCCCGCTGTTGCTGTCCCAAAGCTTGATGATATCATCCTTGCAGCCGGAGATCAGGGTTTGGTTGTCCTGGAGAAACAAAGCGGAAGAGATGGTTTCGTCATGGGCCTTGATTGATTTGAGGCAGCGGCCGGTCTTGTGTTCCCAGACCTTTAGATGTCGGTCAGTGCCGGCGGAGACGAAACGTTGGCCATCGGAGGAATTTGCCAGGGCGACAACCGGCATGGCATGGGCCTCGATGATTCTCGAGCACTCTTTCCCGTTGGCGTCCCAGAAGCGGACCGAGCCGTCTTCGCTCCCGGTTACCAGATTCAGCCCGTTCGTTGTATAGGTAATGGCGCGGATGGCGCCGCCTTCCTTGATCGAGGTGGTCATTTCCGGACCGGTGCCAAGCTTGCGTATTTTCAGGATGCCGTCTGCTCCGCCCGAGGCAAGAAGGCGGCCATCTTCATTGAAGGCTAAAGCATGCGCGGGCCCGCTATGGGCGGTTTCCCTTGATTCCATGGTGCCGGTTTTGGTGGAAAAAAGGCAGACGCTTCCATCCTGGGCGCCCACGGCCAGATATTTTCCCAGAGGGCAGACAGCCAGCGCGGAAACAGCGCTGCCGCCTTTCTCCAAGACAATACCCTGCTGTGAGGCGGAACCAAGATCGTGAAGGGTTATTTTCCCCCCGGGACCGGCGGCAACAAATTTTTTCGTGTTCGGGACATGGGCAAGATGGGTTATTGGCCCTTCATTTCCGCTCAGGGTCAAAAAACGCTGGACTCCCAGCACCTTCTGCTTTGTGCCAACCCGCAGCAGCCTGTCGTAGACCATGTTGAAAATCTTGTCTTTTTTGTAGCGGCTGTTTTTCCATGCCGTCATCAGGATGTCATGGCAGGAGGCATAGCGTTTGTTTTCCAAATGGTCGAGGATATTGCGCTGCACAGAGAAATGGAGCTGGCCTTCGCGGAAAATTTCCAGGGAGTTTTTGGGGGTGCATAGACGAAATTCCGGGAACTGCTGTTTTTCAAGCTCGACCTTGTCCGCCACCAGGCTGCGTTTGACCGCACTCTCCATTTCGGTGAGCCAGGGCGTCGTGGTGCCGCGTTTCTTGGCGGTTTCGATCTGCCGGATAATCTTTGCCGGGTTTGTCCCCGAGCGCCAATTGAGCAAGATCATATTGTACACGGCCTCGGGAAGCATCTCGTTGATCTCGAGGGTTTTGTTCAGGCAGGCGGCAGCTTCCCTGCTTTCTCCCAGTTCAAAAAGGGAGACGGCTCTGTTGTTCAGGCCGTCCGCCCTGAGATCGATGTTGCTGAGTTCCGCATAGGGGCAAGCGGTGTTAAAGGCAGCAGTATAGGCTTCGTTCAAGGCTCCTCGCATTTCGGCAAAATTTTGATAGCGGTCGTCCGGGTTGAAGGCAACACTTTTGCGGAGAACATTTTTGAGGGCCGCGGAGAATTTGATATCCGGGGCCGCTGGAGTCGGAGTGGGTATTTTATGTTCAACGGCATTGTTGGTAAATGGTTTCTTGCCGCAAAGCATGACCCAGAGGCAGAGGCCAAAGGAGAAAATATCAGTTCGCAGGTCAACCGTATGCGCGTTGCGCAGCTGTTCCGGGGAGGCGTAGCCGGGGGTTCCCCGAAAACCGATGGTTGCCTCATGATCCGCCGGGTCAAGATCAGGAACCTGGCCATCGCCTTTTTCCGTGTCCCCCTGGGCAAGGAGGATGCCGAAGTCGGTTATTTTCAACAAGGAGTTTTTGGTGACCAGGATATTCTGGGGTTTGATGTCGCGATGGACAATGCCACGCTGGTGGGTAAATTCCATGCCGTGACAGAATTGAATGGCCAGAGACAGGGCGGTGCGGAGATTTCTGCAACGACCGGCCTTGATCCAGTCGGAAAGATTTCCACCGTCGATAAATTCAATGAAAAGATGGGGGATTTTGTTGATGCCAAGAACATAAAAACAGGAGGCGACATTGGGATGCATTCCCATTCGGACCCAGCTGTTGGCTTCCTTGAGTATTCGGCGCATGCCCTCACGGTCCGCGAGGACTTCCGGGCGGGGGGCTTTGATCGCCACCTTTATTTTCCAGCCGAGATGTTCGGAGATATAAACGTTTCCCATGGATCCGGACATAACCTGTTCGATATGATAACGGTTAAGAATGGTGTCTCCGGGAGCCCAGACAGGCACCTGAGGGATTTTAGGCAAGGGGGAAGGCTGCGGGGTTTTGGTGGATGCTTCCCCTGGGATGCCGGGAGGGGCGCCTTTTTTCCACTTGTTTATTTGGTTAAAGAGTCTGGAAAGCATCCGAGTGATTAATTGAACCTGATTGTTACACTCTTGATTTGAATCATGTCGCCTTTGCGTAAGAGGCGTTCTTCTTTGATGATGACATCGTTAAGCCTGGTGTTGGCCCACGAGCGCTGGGGAATAATGTAATACTTGTCTTTTTTACTCACCACGTAGCACTGGGTTTTGCCGACAAGCCAGCCGGGAATGATCATGTCGCAGGACGGGTCCTTGCCGATTTTTACACTGCTCTTTCCGTCAAGGGAGAGCACGTTTGGCGCGGCATGACCTTCCATTACCGTGAGCCGGTAAATTTCATTTGCCGCGGAAGGGGGGGCGGCCTGAATGGGTTGGGCGGCTGCCTGCTGTCGGGGAGAGCTGACAAAAACAGTTGCTTCGTCATCGATATCCATGGCGGTGGCGTAGGATGACGAAGCATGCTGCTCGTTTGCCGCCGACTGGATCAAGCGAAATTTCCCGATGAAAATAACGTCTTTTTCCGTTATCGGCACCTTGGAGGCAATCTTTTTCCCATTTACAGTGGTGCCGTTGGTGCTTTTCATGTCTGCCAGGTAATGGCGGCCATCGCGGAGTTCGATGGAGGAGTGGTGTCTGGATATGGCGGTGTTGTCGATGATCACATCCGCATCGGGGCTGCGGCCGATAATAAGCTTGTTGCCTTCATGGGTGGTGAAAGTGGTAATAACCCGGTCATTGAGCATAATGGTCCAATCTGATTTGGTGTAATCTTCAAGATTGATTGTTCCGTCCTGCATCATCGTTTTTTCCCGGGGACTCCATTTTATTGTCAGTCGTTTGTCGAAATCCGCAGGCGCGGAAATCATGACAAGGAGATGTTTTTTGCGGTTAGCAACAACGTTTTTTTTAAAAAACTATTTGTTGCACTATATCAGAAAGTTGCATGAAATTAACTTGCCTGTTATGAACGTATCATATATCACAAAAGGGGTATAATAAAAAACGTTACATTTTCGATTTTTTTTATAAATATTGTATAATTATCATGGTACGTTAGAAGCACGAGATGCAGGGGGATCGGGTTGTTCGAATTTTGGCTGGTTGTTGAAACAATATGACTGAGACCTCACCGCCGTCAAGCGGAAAACTTGCTGAAATATTTGCAAAAATGAACATGGGCGAACTCCCGGCCATGTCCCATAATGTTCAGGAGCTGATTTCCCTCACCCACAGCAGTCGCAGCGCCGCGTACGAGCTTTCCAAGGTTATTCTCAAGGATTACTCCCTCACCAACAAAGTTCTGCAGGTGGTCAACTCCGCCTATTATTCCCTCGGCCGTCCGGTTAATTCCATATCCAAGGCGGTTACGATTCTTGGTTTTGACGCTGTTCGCGATCTTGCCACCGCCATTGCCTTGTTTGAGGATTTTCTTAAAACCGGCGTTGAAAAAGAAGGGATCAGCAAAATACTGACCCGATCTTTTTTAAGCGCCATGCAGGCCCGCGATCTGGCCGTCGAGAAAAATATCAATATCGTGCCGGAGGAGGCCTTTATCTGCGCCCTTCTCCATGATCTCGGCAAGATTATTGTCTGTATCTATCTGCCGGAAGTCTATCGGGAAATCGAACAGAAGGTGGCCGGCGGGATGTCCGAAGATTCCGCCACCCGGCAGGTGCTCGAGGATCTGACCTTTGACCGGATAGGAGCCGAGGTCGCCACTTTCTGGAATTTGTCCGATAAAGTCAGCGCTTCCATGGACCCGAACCCTGCCGAGCCGAAAAACAGCTATGACACCCTGGGCTATTTGAAAAGCATTGCGAGTTTTTCCAATAAGCTTGTCGGATATATTTGTGAGGAAAGAGATATAGACGCTCTTGTCGGTCAGTACGGCGAGCTGCTGTCCATTAACAAGGAAGAAGCCCTGGAAATGGTCAACAAGAGTGTGGAGGCTTCCGAGGATATTTCCGAATCCATCCGGTATGGGCTTTCCAGGTTGAAGATCCGCAGCCGTTTGCGGGGGATTGAAGAGGCCATCAAGGATCCTGAACTGGCAGCCAAAAAGAAGAAGAAAAGGGCTCGGGAGGCCGAAGCAAGGGGAGATTCCGCAGGGCGGAAAACCGAGGGCGAGGAAGCAGGGGAGGGCATCCAGGAATTAGATGAGCTGCCCATCAGTCAGGATAAGTCCATCAACGATTTTATCCATGATATTACCGAAACGCTCATGGGGCCATTCAATCTCAACGATTTTTATATCAATCTGCTGGAGGGGCTCTACCGGGGGATTGGTTTTGACCGGGTGCTTCTCGCCGTGATCAGCGTGCAACCAACCAGCCGGGTTTTGGTGGGCCGGTTTGGCCTGGGCGATATTGATCCGGCCGGAATCGCTCGATTTGAACACGATCTCGCCCTGAGTGGCTACATTATTCCCAAGGCTCTCAAGGCTTGCAAGGATATGGCCATCCCTGCCAACACTCCGGACGCCTTTCCCGAGAGCCTTAAATTCTTTGTGAAAGACCGGACCGTGTATCTCTTCCCAATCTGCCTCGACGACAAGCCCATCGGCCTGATCTATCTTGATCGGAAAAAGGGCAGGCCAAAACTTGATGCAAACCGAATCAAGGCAACCCGTTTATTTCGCGATTTCGCGGTGATGGCGATCCGCAAACTCCGCAGCCGCAAACAATAGCCTCGGCACCCTCCAGCTGTTTTTCTGTTTTTACATCTTTTCGATTCGAATTATTTTTTCTTTCAGCTCTTTTATCTTGGTGAAGAGGGGGTCTTTCTCGGAAAGGCCTTTAAGCGCCTGGTCCAGGTGGTAGCGGGCCGAGAGGCTTGATCCCTCGTAATATTGAGACAAGGCGAGATTGTAGTGTCCGAGGGCCTTGTTGCCAAGGGCGGCTCTGAGCTTGCCGATTTCCTGATAGAGCTTTGCGTAGGTCGGCAGACGTTCGGTCAGATTTTCATAGATAAGAACCGCCTGGGCCGATTCTCCGTTCTGTTGCAAGGCCTTGGCCAGATAGTAGGTGTTGTATGCCTCGTTGGGGTCCAGCCTGTTTATTTCCTGAAAGATTTCCAGGGCTTTTTTTGTTTCTCCCGCTTCAAATTTTATCCTGCCGAGATCTGTTTTGAGGATGTGCTTGTCCGGGAAAAGGCGGATGACTTTTAGGAGAGCCTCTTCCGCCTTTTGATAGTTCCGGTCTGCCAGATAAGTTTGGGACAGGCCGAAGAAAACCATGGGATCGCTCTGGAGGATGCCCGGTTCCTCCGCCTTGCTGCTCAGGATCGGCAGGATCGATTGCGTGTCCCGGGTGAGGGCCTGCACCCGGTATTTGAATCTCTGGTAAGCAAACTCATCCCGGGCTTGGATTTTTTTCTGTTGATCCTGTAGGATGATATCCTCAATGTAGCCGATTCTGCTTTCCGGCTCCGGATGGGTGAGGAGATAGGTGGGAACCTGTTTTCTGTGATATCGGCTGACCCGGCGCATCTTTTTGAGCATGTTCACCATGTCTTCCGGGTCGCGCTTTTGTTCTTTCATCCATTTGTAGGACAAGCGATCCGCCTCTTCTTCGTCCTCGCGGCTGAATTTGAGGTTGGCGGTAAGGCCGCCCGCCATGGAGCCGGTAACGAGGGCCTGGGAAAGAGCTCCCCCGCCGAGGAGCAGGCCTGCCAGCATCAGGGCTGTGGATGTAGCATTGATTTTGCCTGATTTGCTGATCCGATCCGCGATATGACGGCTGGCTGCATGGCCTATTTCGTGGGAGAGGACGCTGACCAGTTCTCCTTCGGTGTCGCAGAGATCAATGAGTCCTGAGTGGAAAAAGATCAGGCCGGACGGGGCGGCAAAGGCATTGAATTCCTTGTTGTCGATGATGAAAAAATGATAATCAAAGAACTGGGGCCCGGCAAGCTGCAGGGTCTGTCGCCCGAGATTTGTCACATATTCGGTAAGGTCAGGATCATCAAGCAGGGTGAATTCCTTGCGGATAATGGAGAGGAGCTTTTCGCCGACCTCCCGTTCCTCGCCAATGCTGAAAGCCTGGGCCGGGGGCGGAGAAAAACCTGCCAGGGGCAGATTGCCGAGCAAAAAAACAAGGCAGACAATGTATGCGGTGAGGCGTTGGAAGATTGTGTTATGATTCATGGGAAATATTTCTCTGGCCTAAGATAGGGGAGTTCCTGGAGTCCATTTCCACATAATATAAATAATATAATGATGATTGGTCAATTATGCCACCATTTGTTCCGTCCCGCCGCCCCTGGCAGGGCAACCATCGCAGTCTCCGGATAAGCCGTTGTTCAAACCGTACTATTGAAATGCCGTGACCGGCATGATGGGCTGTAACGAAATAATCAGAAACATAAAGATCATTTCGTAACGGCCCCTAATCCTGTATAGAGAGCCATATGCTGAAGGAACTCATCATCACCAATCTTGCCCTCATCGAGAAACTGCATGTTTCCTTTGCCGAAGGGCTCACGGTTCTTACCGGAGAGACCGGGGCCGGAAAATCCATCATCCTGCAGGCCATTCATCTGCTGGGCGGCGGCAAGGCCGCGGCCACCTGGATCAGAAGCGGGGCGGAGACGGCAACGGTGGAGGCCCTTTTTGAGCTCAACCCCCAGCAGGGGATCATCCAGGGAAAACTGGCGGAGATGGGGTGTGAGGCCGAGGCCGAGCTGGTGGTCAAGCGGATAATTTCCCTCAAGGGTTCCAGCCGCTATTTCATGAACGGCAGCCTGGCCACGGCCAAGGCGGTGGGCGAGGTGATGGAGAATCTGCTCAGCGTTGCCAGCCAGCATGATCACCAGCAACTGTTGCAGCCCCGCAGCCATCTTGATTGTATTGACGCGGTCGGCGGTCTCTGGCCGCAGCGGCTCATTGTTTCCCAGTGTTACGATGCCTGGCTGGAGGCCAGGAAATCATATCAGGAGCTTGTGGCCAAGGAGAGGGACAAGGAGCAGCGCCGTGATTTTCTCACCTTTCAGGCCAGGGAGATCGAGGAGGCGGCGGCCAATCCGGGGGAAGACGCAGCCCTGGTTCTTGAGCGCGACAGGTTGCGGGCCTCCGACGACCTGATCGGCCTTGGCAAAAAAAGCTGGCATCTTCTGGCGGAGGCGGTCAATAACCCGCTTTCCGCGGTGCGCAAAAACCTGACCCAGATGGCCGCTTTTGATCAGACCCTTGCCGGGCTTGCCGAAGAGGTGGCCGGGAATTGTTTTCAACTGGAAGACCATGTGCAAACAATCCGCAACTACGTGCAGACCCTTGCCAGTGACCCGGCGCGTCTCGATGTGGTGACCGCGCGTCTTGATCTGTTGCAACGGCTCAAGAGAAAATATGGCGGGGAGCTTGACGCGGTCCTCGCCTTTGGCCGGGAGGCGAAACAGGAGCTGGCGGAAATCGAGGCGCTGGATGAGCGGCTGGCCTCCCTGGAGAAAGAAGTAGCTCAGAACGAAGCCGCCCTGGCCGAAGCGGCGGCCCTGCTGTCCAAGGGACGTCAGGTTGCGGCCCAGGAGCTTGCCGGTAAGATTCGTGCCTCTTTGGCCGCGCTTTGTTTTGAGCAGGCGGTTTTTGAGATCTGTTTCAAGGGGGAGCAGAGCGAGGAACTGGGGACCATCTCCCGACTTGGTTGGGATCGGCCGGAATTCATGTTTTCCGCCAATCAGGGGGAGGAGCCGAAGCCCCTGGCCAAGGTTGCCTCGGGCGGCGAGCTGTCCCGGCTGATGTTGGCCCTAAAGACCATTTTGGCCCAGAAGGATCAGGTCGATACGGTGATCTTCGATGAGATCGATGCCGGGATCAGCGGCAAGGCGGCAGAGGCGGTGGCCAGGAAGATCCGGGAGCTGGCCGGGCATCATCAGGTTTTTTGCATTACCCATCTCCCGCAGATTGCTTCCCTGGCTGACGAGCATTTTCTGGTGCAAAAATCCGTGGTCGATGCCCGCACCAAAACCACGATTACCCCCTTGGCCCTTGAAACAAGAGAACAGGAACTTGCCCGGATGCTGGATGGAGATTCGGTCAGTGAGCAGACCCTGGCCTACGTACGCACGCTCATGGAGCGGAAGGCAGCGTTATGACCCGCGCCTTGGCTCTTTTTTCCGGCGGGCTGGACAGCATCCTCGCCTGCCGGGTGATGGCGGCGCAGGGGATCGCGGTGCAGGCGGTCAAGTTTGTCACTCCCTTTTTCGGCTATGAACTCCTGGCCAAGGAGCAGGAATATGCCCGAATGGTCAAGGAAAGCTACGGGATCGAGGTTGTCCTCCGTGATGTGAGCGAGTCCTATTTTGCCATGCTGCGCAACCCTCCCCATGGGTACGGCAAGAATTTTAATCCCTGCATCGATTGCAAGATCCTCCTATTTCGGGAGGCAAGAAGGTTGATGGAGGAATTTTCCGCCTCTTTTCTCATTACCGGGGAGGTGCTCGGCCAGCGGCCCATGTCCCAGCGCCGCGATACCCTGCGGGTGATTGAGCGGGATAGCGGCTGCACCGATATCCTTCTACGACCGTTGTGCGCAAAAACACAGGCGCCGACTTGTGTCGAGCGTGAAGGTTTGGTGGATCGGGAGCTTCTCCTTGATTTCAACGGTCGGGGCCGGCAGCCGCAAATACAACTGGCCGAACAATTTGGCATCAGGGACTATCCTCGTCCGGCCGGGGGGTGCGTGCTTACCGAAAAGGACCAGGCAAAAAGGATTGCCTGGTATTATGCTCGCTATCCCAAGGTCAGGCTCAACGATATCCGCTTGCTCCTCTTTGGCCGTCATTTTCAGCTGCCCCATGGCGGTTGGCTTGTTTTGGGGCGCGATGAAGCTGAGAATGCGCGGCTTGAGGCGCTTCATGATCCGGGTGATTTTTTGGTGCATATGCCGGAGCGGTCCGGGCCCATGGGGATTTTGCACGGTGCCGGGCATGCGGATGATTTTGCCGCGGCAGCCGGGCTGGTGGTGCGTTTTGGGAAAAAAATGGCCGGCGCAGCCGCCGAGGCCACGGTGTTGTTTGCTGCCGGGGATGAAGAGCGCAGTCTGGCCGCGGCGCCCCTTGCCGATCAACTCTTCAGGGAATGGGCACTGTAACTGTAGGCGGAAGGGCTTCAGGTCAGGCCATACTTGTGCATTTTGCTGAGCAGGGTTTTGCGGGTGATGTTCAGGCGGCGGGATGCTTCACTTTTGTTGCCGCCCGTTTCCGCCAAGATGTTTTTGATGACGGTCTGTTCCGCCTCTTCGAGTGAGCCAGGGGGGACGGCGGCAGAGGCAGGTGCTCCCTCGTTTTTTGCGGCGAAACGGAGCACCGAAAGGGGCAGGCTCTCCTCGTCGAGATAATCGCCGCGCATGAGGATAATGCCCCGTTCGATGGCGTTTTCAAGCTCCCGCACATTTCCGGGCCAGGGGTAGTTGAGCAGCAGGGCCATGCAGCGTGGCGTAATGCCGGCAACCTGGCGGTTATTTTTTTTGGCAAATTTTTCCACAAAATATTCGGCCAGGAAGGGGATATCCTCCCTGCGCTCCTTGAGCGGGGGAACCTGCAGGGTCACCACATTGAGCCGGTAGTACAGATCCTCCCGGAAAGTCCCCTGCGCCACCGCTTCCTCAAGGTTACGGTTGCTGGCCGCCAGGACTCGCGCGTCAACGGCAAGGGTTTCCTGCCCGCCAACCCGTTGAACCTCATGCTCCTGCAAGACTCGCAACAGTTTTGCCTGCATGCCCGGGGAGGTTTCGCTGATTTCATCAAGAAAGATGGTGCCGCCATTGGCCTGGACGAATTTCCCCTCCCGCCGACGGTCGGCCCCGGTAAAAGCGCCTTTTTCGTGACCGAACAGTTCCGATTCCAGAAGGTTTTCCACCAGGGCCGCACAGTTGACCTTGACGAAGGGCCCATTTTTTCGGGCGCTGTTGTAGTGCAGGGCCGCGGCGATCAGTTCCTTGCCCGTGCCCGATTCTCCGGAAATAAGAACGCTGGCCTCGGTTGGAGCGACGTAGGAGACCATTTCCAGAAGCTCGCGCATCGGCTCTGAGTTGCCGATGATTCCCCCGGCATCCATGGCCGGGCCTTTATTCTTGCGGGAAGAATCCTTGTTCTCCTGAACTTGCCGGTGATCCAGGGCATGGGCCATGGTGAGTTTGAGCCGGTCAAAATCAAGGGGTTTGGTCAGGTAGTCGTGGGCTCCGATCTTGATGGCCTCCACGGCGGCATCCACCGAAGAGTAGGCGGTCATGATGACCACGGGAATGGCCGGATTGTACGCATGAATCTGCCGCAGGGCCTCAATGCCGTCCAGCTTGGTCATGCGGACATCCATGAGAATGGCATCAAAGGGCGTGCGGTGGACAGCCTCGATGGCGGTTGTTCCGTCATCCGCCTCTTCTATCTGCCAGCCCCATTGCTTGAGCATGGTCTTCAGCATGATGCGATGGGTTTTGTCGTCATCGACGACGAGAATGGAAACCGGGCGGTTTTTTTTCATTGCTGCCAGCAGGCCTGGGGTGAAATTTTAGGTATTTTGCCGCTTGGGATACGGGAAGGTCTTGACACTTTTGGGTAAAGTTGATAGATGCAGAACATCGTTTAAAATACGAAAAATATCGTTATCCCGCAAGGTATAACGCCAACGTAGCTCAGTTGGTAGAGCAACTGATTCGTAATCAGTAGGTCAGGAGTTCGACTCTCCTCGTTGGCTCCAGTAAAATGAATGGTTTACGGAATTATCCGTAAACCATTTTTTTATCCCGGCAAAAAATACACAAAAAAAAGGCCCCGCCTCGGCGGGGCCTTAAAAATATCATTCAACAGGTTTTAGAGTTGAACAACATTGGCTGCGGAGGGTCCCTTGGGGCCGTCGACAACGTCGAAGGTTACCCGGGCGCCTTCCTGCAAGGATTTGAAGCCCTGCGCCTGAATTGCGGAGTGATGTACGAATACATCCTTGCCGCCGTCCTGCTCAATAAAACCAAAACCCTTTGAATCGTTAAACCATTTAACAGTGCCTTCTGCCATTTTGTACTACTCCTTTGTACTCGGTTCCACGGAGGAACCACTTTGTTATAAAGCCGAAATACCATGTGATATCCCGACTGGAGGTTTGGTTGCCCAAACCGGGGATTTTAGAGTTGAACTACGTTGGCTGCGGAGGGTCCCTTGGGGCCGTCGACAACGTCGAAGGTTACCCGGGCGCCTTCCTGCAATGATTTGAATCCTTGGGCCTGAATTGCGGAATGATGTACGAATACATCCTTGCCGCCGTCCTGCTCAATAAAACCAAAACCCTTTGAATCATTAAACCATTTCACTGTGCCTTCTGCCATCTTGTACTACTCCTTTGTGCTCGGTTCCACGGAGGAACCACTTTGTTATAAAGCCGAAATATCACTTGATATCCCGACTGGAGGTTTGGTTGCCCAAACCGATTTACCGTCGTTGTGCGGGAACCGGGATGCCAAAATCAAAGGACGAGGCCCTGGTGCGCTTGCTTCTCCCCGATCCGGCAGGGGCGGGTTTTTTTCTTATCGGCCTTTCGCCGCGAGCCTTGAGTGGTTCTTCAAGATCGCAAGCCTCGGCGACAAAACCGATGACGTCTCTGCGGATCATTTTCTTGCCCAGGGTGCGCTCGATGGACAGGATCATATGGCCATCTTCGCGGGAGGCCAGGGTAAGGGCTTCGCCTGTTTTGGTGGCCCGGCCGGTGCGGCCGGTCCGATGTGTATAGGCTTCGACCGTGTCCGGGACATCATAGTTGATAACATGTGAGATTCCGGAGACATCAATGCCGCGAGCGGCAATGTCCGTGGCGACCAGCACCTTGAAGGTCCCATTCTTAAAGCCGTCCAGGGCCTGCTGGCGTTTCTGCTGGGACAGGTTGCCCTGGAGGGAGGTTGCGCTGTGCCCGGATTTTTCCAGGTGCAGGGCCAGGCTTTTTGCCTTGTGTTTTGTCTTGGTGAAGATCAGGGTGGTTTTCGTCTCTTCCTGGGCCATGATGCTTTTCAGCATGGCGGTCTTATTCTCTTTTGTGACCTGGAAGAGCACATGGGAGATGGCCGTAACGGGCTCGGTGTGATTGATCTGGACGACTGCCGGGTTATTCAGGATATCTTCCGCCAGATGCCGGATTTCCGCCGGCATGGTGGCGGAAAAAACGAGGTTCTGGCGCTGGGTCGGCAGGTGCTTCATGATCCGCCGGATATCCGGCAGGAAACCCTTGTCGAACATATGGTCGGCCTCATCGAGAACCAACACCTCAACCTCCCGGAGGTTTATGGCTTTGTCATTCAGGTGATCAAGCAGGCGTCCGGGGCAGGCAACGATGATTTCCGCGCCTTCTCTGACTTTTTTGATCTGACCGGGCTTGCCGACCCCGCCATAGATAACAACGCTGCGGAGTCTGGTTTGTCCGGCCATGGTGCCGATATTCTCATGGATCTGTTCAGCAAGCTCCCTGGTGGGAGCAACGATAAGCGCACGTACTTTTTTGCGGGGTCCGGCCTGCAGGCGTTGCAGGAGCGGAAGCACAAAGGCGGCGGTCTTGCCGGTGCCCGTCTGGGCGAGGCCAAGGATATCGCGGCCGGCGAGAATGGGAGGCATGGCCTCGCGCTGGATGGGGGTTGGTGAAGTATAACCGCAGGCTTCGATGCCGGCAATTATCTGGGGGTGAAACTGAAACTCTTCAAAACTCATTGGAACTCCTTTGTTCAATTGGCGATGCGGCGTAATGGGGAAACTGGAGCTGCATCGCGTAAAGCAGCGTCTTTCTCAAGACCACTGAGATATATTTTGTTGTTTTTTGTATGCATGCTGGAAGGATCAGGGATGACGAGGGAGTGTACCAAGGGTAATATCAACAATATGTCAGTCCTGGATGTTCCACATTTTAACGAATATGTTTTTTTTATGTTATGTGGTCGGCAGAAACTTTACGAGAGACTGACGAAGCAGGGGGGGAAATAACACGGCGGGATGGATATCATGACGAGGTATTACTTCTAGTTAAATTTATTTTCGTTTCAACACCGTACTCTGCCTTTTCTTTTTGTGCAATAGAAAAAATGTGGCGCGAGTAAAAACCTTGGGAAAGCACAAGTCAGGATGGTTAGGGAGGGGTAAAAATTTATTTTTTCTATAACAGGATATTTCTCCAGTGACGAGGTCCAGGCAGGACAAGAATAAAGGCTCGTGCCTTGTTGCGGCGCTGAGGTATCAGGCCGGAGTTTTTCCGGGAGTGGATTGATAAATTTGGAAAAATAAAGGTGTGGGTAACGTCTTTGGGGTATAAGTCAGATATGTCCTCACCTTGTCGGGTGAAAGTCAACGACCGAAACACGAAAAGGGGATTTCATGAAAACGCTGATTTTTTTTGTCGAGCTGCTCTGTTGCGGCTCCATGTTGACAAGTTTGGGCTGTACCGCTGCGATGATGGGCAGCGGAGCGGTCCGTGGCTACGCGGTGGGCACGGATGAACGTCCTGCCGGGACGATGCTTGATGATGCCGTGATCACAGCCAAGGTTAAAACCGAGCTTATCAACGAAAAAACCGTCAAGGCCCGCAATATTGATGTTGATACTGTGGCGGGAGTGGTGGTTCTTTCCGGGTATGTCGATTCGCAGCGGGAGGCGGACAGGGCTGGACTCCTCGCCAAATCGGTGCCTGGAGTTGCGCGGGTCGAAAATGAGCTCCGGGTTGGTTCCCGCACCATGGGCCAGGGTTTTGACGATAAGGTTCTTGGCGGCAGGATCAAGGCGAGGCTCATGGAGGAGCCCGGCATCAGATCGTTCAACATCGATGTGGATGTTTACTCAGGCACCGCCAATGTTACCGGCACTGTGCCAAGCCGGGAACACAAGAAGAAAGTGCTCAATTTGATTCGTTCCCAGGAGGGGGTTAGGGGTATCGTTGATAATCTACAGGTCCGCTGAACTCCGGGCAGGTTTTTTGGCGCCGGGCTTGTCCTGGCGAACGTAATGACAATTTAAATGTGCGACGAAGAGGCTCCAGTCAATGGCTCTGTCTTGTGATAATCTTTGCGTTGTTCTGGTCGAGCCAAAAGGGTCTGGGAATATAGGCTCCGTGGCTCGGGTCATGAAAAATTTCGGCTTCGGCGAGCTGCGTCTGGTGCAGCCGCGGGCAAGCCATCTCGGGGCGGAAGCCCGCAATATGGCGGTCTCCGCCATCGACCTTCTTGAGCGGGCCAAGGTGTATGAAAATCTGGCTCTTGCCCTGTCCGACAGGAACCTTTCCCTGGGCACGACCCGTCGGTTCGGCAAATATCGGGAGGAGCTGTTGCATCCTGCCGAAGCGGCCACAACCATCGCGGCTCTGGCAAAAACCGCCAAGGCGGCAATGGTTTTCGGCCCTGAGGACACGGGGCTTAGGACCGAAGACCTGGATCTCTGTCAATATTGTCTGACCATCCCCACCCACCCCGATCTGCCCTCCATGAATCTGGCCCAGGCCGTGGCGGTCTGCCTGTACGAGGCCACCCTGAAGTTTGCTGCTCCTGTCGAGGACAAAACGCGGGGCAAGCGTCCGGCCTTGGGGAAGAATCTGGAGGCCATGTTTGTGCAGATGCGCCAGGTGCTTCTTGAGGTGGGTTTTCTCAATCCGCAGAACCCGGAGCACCTGGTCCGCGCTTTCCGGCGGATGCTTGCCCGTCAGGGTCTGACCGAACAGGAGGTGCAGATTCTCCGCGGCCTGTGGGATAAAATTTCCTGGCTGCATCGGGGGAAAGGCCCGTCCTGAAAAGGGGGCAACCCCCCCGGATATTCACAGTCAGTTCGGTTCGCAGGGTCGGCGGGTGGGACAATAAAAAAAGGGTTTCGCAATCATGCGAAACCCTTATCTTTTTCGTGGGGTGAGCGATGGGACTTGAACCCACGACCTCCGAGGCCACAACCCGGTGCTACCACCAGCTGAGCTACGCTCACCATATGGGGGATATCCTCCCCGGAACCAACGCCCCCTATATAATCAATCGGTTTCTGTTTCGCAAGGGCAAAGTCGGGGAGGCCGGGGCTTATAGCTCTTTACTGCAGTGCTTGCACATCTTGGCCTGGGATTTGACGATCTCCATACAGTAGGGGCATTCCTTCCGGTGGTTGTTTTCCAGCAGCTGCTTTATGGACAGGTTGGCCTGCATCTCGATATCGCCATGGATGAACTTGTGGTTGCGGATCGGATCGATGCAGTCGAGGTTGTTCAGGTCTACCAGCAGTTCGCAGGCTCGTTTGCGCGTTGCGAGGTCAGCGGAATTGTCCAGGACGAGGCAGAGGGCCGAGGCGAGATTGTTTTCCGCCACGCAGCTATCCAGGTTTCCGGTATGGGTTTTTTCGTTCCGGAAGCGCTCGCTTTGCTGCTGGAGGGCCGCAACATCAATGATCGATCCGGTAAAGGCGTCGGCGCCGCCCACCATGATGGTCATGCCGGTGTCCTCTCCCGGAAGCAGCATGTAGCGGCAGGAAGCCTTGTGGCCATAGCGTTCCTCGAATTGCTCCCAGCTTTTGGCGAAAATGGAACAGTCATTGTTGAGGCAGAGGAAGAGGATATCCGATCCCCAGCCCAGGCCGTCGCCGATGTGGAATGGCGGGGCCTCGCAACAGGAAAGCCGCTCCTTGCAATAGGGACAAAAATGTTCTTCGCCGGCAAGCCTGATGCATCGTTCGATGTCCATGGTGATATCCTCCGTAGGCGCATGGCCTCTGGTGTCAGTGGGGTGTTTTTATTGGGTGACCGGCGTTCCGACCTGGGGCACTTTTGCTTTGCCGGCTCACGAAGCTGGGGACGTGTTTTTAAATGTTGAAGATGAAAAAGCACGTGCCAAGGAGCAACAGGAACACAGCCAAGAATCTCGGCATTTCATTAAAAACTTCATCGGCGAAGAATAATGCACAATTCGAGCGAGGTCAACCGCACAAGTAATTTTTCGCGACAATCCAGGCGGTGGGGGATAGTGCATGGCAATTCGTGTATCGGGATTGAAATGCGCTTGAGTTTATCCGGCTGAACAGAGTACACTTTGAGTTGAGGTGACGGGAAAGCAGGAGAAGCCCCGCGCGCTCGTTCTTTTCGCAACCCTTGTGTTCTCAAGGGGTTACAGGAAAACTGGTTGACTTTTACGGGTATGGCAATTAAAGATGGTCTCGTAAAAAAAAGAAGACCGGGGATCACTGGGGCCAGAGTTTGATATTTTTCTGGCGGGAAACACGAACGCACAGCACGGATTTTTCATTCGCTGCTTCTTTTTTATAAGATTGAGAATTTGGGGTTATTGAAGAAGACTATGGCTAAGAAAGAGATTTCTCGTTACGCGGAAGCAGGGGTTGATATCGATAAGGGCAACGCCTTTGTCGATGCCATCAAGCCGATTGTCGCCTCTACCTTTCGTCCCGGCGTGCTTACCGGCATCGGCGGGTTTGGCGGGCTCTTCGCCTTGGGCGGCGGCAAGTTCCAGGACCCGGTTCTGGTGTCGTCAACCGACGGGGTCGGCACCAAGCTGAAGATCGCCGAGATGTGCAACAAGCATGATACCATCGGCATCGATCTGGTGGCCATGTGCGTGAACGACATCATCGTCTGCGGTGCGCATCCCCTTTTCTTCCTGGATTATTTTGCCACCGGCGGACTTGACCTCGGGGTTGCCACCGACGTGGTCAAGGGCATTGCCAAGGGCTGCGAGATTGCCAAATGCTCCCTGATCGGCGGGGAAACCGCGGAGATGCCCGGTTTGTATCAGGCCGGGGACTATGACATCGCCGGATTCGTGGTCGGTATCTGCGAGCGCGACAAGCTGATTGACGGCTCCGAGATCAGCGTTGGCGATAAGTTGATCGGCCTTGCCTCAAGCGGGGTGCACAGCAACGGCTTTTCCCTGGTGCGCAAGATCTGTTTCGAGGAGATGGGGCTCAGCGTCAATGACCGGATCGACGAGTTCGGCTGTACCCTCGGCGAGGAATTGCTGCGACCGACCAGGATTTACAGCGAGACCCTGCTGAATCTGGTGAAAAACTTCAAGGTGAAGGGGCTGGTTCACATAACCGGCGGCGGCATTCTTGATAATATCCCGCGGGTTCTGCCCAATGGCTGCAAGGCAGTGGTTAACAAGAAGGGCTGGCAGGTTCTCCCGATCTTTGATTTTCTGCAGAAAAACGGCAAGATCTCAGCCCAGGAGATGTGCCGCACCTTCAACTGCGGAATCGGCATGGTTGTGGTGGTTGATGCAAAACAGGTGGATGACTGTATGCAGCAACTGATAGCTCTGGGTGAGACCCCGTATCTTATCGGGGAGATTGACGCCATGAAGGAAAAAGACACCATGGCCGTTGAGGTTGATTGCGGCTGA
>DASWIU010000124.1:0-8857 GCA_036397515.1 Desulfurivibrionaceae bacterium
CATGCTTGCCGCCGCTCCGGACCTCGCGGCAACCGCACCGACGCCGCACTATGCCTGCATGGATATGACCGCCCTGGCCTTTCGCACCACTTTCGACGCAATCATCGCCCCCTACAACACCCTGAATCTGCTGACCGAACCAGCGGGTCTGCACGCCTGCCTGAGCCAGGCCCATCATCTTCTTGCCGAAGACGGCGTCTTCCTGTTGCAGCTCTATATCCCGGACCCCGACCTCCAGTCCCTCAAAGGCAAAAAACGCTTCCAGTTTCAAATCTTCGACTGCCCGGACGGCGCCAAGGTCATCAAGGAAATCCTGAAAAGCACGGAGCCGCAGTCATGCTTGGTGGACATCACGGAACGATACCATCTGCGTTTCCGAAAAGATCTGCCCAACGAGGACTGGGAGTACACCTACCGGATTCTCGGTTACGGGTTTGAGCAATGGCAAAAGATTTTTGCCCGGCAGGGCTTTTACCTGGAAGCGGCCTATGGCGATTACGCTCTTGCCCCCTTTGTTCCGGAAGAGCATACCACCCTGCTCTTGGTGCTCAAAAAGGGTCCCGGCGGCCCGCAATAATTTATTTGCTATTCCAAATCCTTTTTGGTATCAAAAAATCAGTAGGTATTGTGCAGTATTTTTTAGCTTTGTTAAAAAGTTTACCGCACAAACCAGAAGATAGGTGTGCGGTATTTTTTTTAACAGACCGAAAATACTGCGGGTTTCAAGTTAGGGTTCCAAGCAAGGAACGGAGGAATATCATGTTTGAAGGCACAGTGAAGTGGTTTAACGAAGCAAAGGGCTTTGGCTTTATCGCCCAGGATAATGGCAAGGATGTTTTTGTGCATTACTCCGCAATCAACAAGAATGGTTTCAAAACGTTGCAGGAAGGCGAACGCGTCCGCTTCGAGATTGTAGACGGCCAGAAAGGCCCTGCCGCGGCCAATGTGGAACCGCTGTAAAGTCTAAACTCCGAGGTTTGACCACCCAAGGGCCCCGCCTTCGCGAGGGCCCTTTTTTTATGACCCTGTCAAAGGCACCAAGCCCGCCATCTCACGCGGCAGCAAAATTAACCGGCAAAAATACATTGCCCTCCATCATGCTCCTCTTGTTATAGTGAAACAGTTCCTTTCCGGCCGCTAATAAATATGAGCCGGATATTTCGGCCATTCCCTGTTGAGAATATTCCGGTGACCCGTCCTATGCTCAGAAAAAATCTGTGGCTCTATACCATTCTGTTCGGCTTATTCTGGACCGCGTTGATGGTTTTCTCCGGCGTTTGGGTATCCCTGGAAGAGAAGAACCGAGGCACTGAACGGGCCAAGATTGAGGCAAGGAGCGTTCTTGACCGGGATCTGTTATACCGCCGCTGGGCGGCCTTGCACGGCGGGTTTTATGCGCCGGTTACCGAGAACAACCAGCCCAATCCTTATCTGACGGCCATCCCGGAGCGGGACATCCCCACCCCCTCCGGCCGCAATCTCACCCTTATCAACCCCGCAAGCATGACCCGCCAGGTCTATGAACTGGGCAAGGAGTATGGGCTCAAGGGGCACATCACCAGCCTCAAGCCGATCAACCCAGGCAATGTCCCCGATCCGTGGGAGCGCCAAGCGCTCTCCCGCATCGCCGCAGGCGAGATCGAGATCTCCTCGGTGGAGACCATGAATGGAGAACCCCAGCTCCGTCTCATGAGACGGCTGATAACGGAAAAAAGCTGCCTCAAATGCCATGCCGGTCAAGGCTACAAAGAAGGCGATATCCGGGGCGGCCTCAGCGCCTCGCTGCCAATGGCTCCGTATCTGCAGCTCACGGAGCAGGCGCAACGGCTTTTGCTGTTGGCCCATTTCGCTGTCTGGCTGGTAGGCGCGTTGTTGTTCGGGGTGGGGGTGTGGCTGCTCCGGGCCCAAATTGTGAAGCAGGAACAGGTCGAGGCGGATTTACGGGAAAGCGAGGAACGCTTTGCCTTGGCGGCCAGCGGTTCGAGCAGCGGCTTGTGGGACTGGCCGGATTTGGCCCAGGATGCACGGTGGTGGTCGGCGCAGTGGTACCATCTGATCGGCTATGAGGAAAACGAGATCCCGGCCACCGGAGAGAACCTTCGCCAACTGCTCCACCCGGATGATCTGCCACGGGTGGAAGAGGCGTGGCAGCTTCATTTCGAGAAACGAATCCCGTTTGACCTGGAGTACCGGTTGCGCTGCAAGGATGGAACATACCGCTGGTTCCGGGGACGCGGCCAGGCTTTATGGGGCGCGGACGGCAGGCCTCGCCGCATATCCGGCTCCCTCGAGGATATCCACGCCAGACGGATTGCCGAGCAGGCCTTGAAGCAGGCGGCCCTTGAGTGGTCCGCCGCAATGGATGCCTCGGATGATGTCATCTACCTGCTCGACCGCCAGCGCCGGATCGTCCGGGGCAACCGCGCCTTTTATCGGCTGACCGGCTCCTCGCCCCAAGACGCGATTGGCCGCCACATCGTGGAGGTGGTTCATCCCCAGGGGGAAGAAAATCCATGCCCGGTCTGCCGGGCGCAGGAGGAGTTGCGTGATCTCAAAACCGTCATGGAGGCGGACCATCCGGACAACCCTGCCGGCCGGCCCATTGAGATTACGGTGAAAATCGTGCGTGACAACGGTGGAGAACCGCTCAGCATCCTGATGACCCTGCACGATCTGACCGGCGCCAGACAGGAGGTGGAAGAACGGCACCGGCTGGAGATGCAACTGAGGCAATCCCAGAAAATGGAGGCGATCGGCACCTTGGCCGGCGGGATTGCCCACGATTTCAACAATATCCTCGCGGTCATCTTCGGCTATACGGAATTGGCCAAGCTGGAGGATGGTGATCCGGAAAAACGGCGGCAGAATCTCGGGCAAGTCCTGGCAGGGGCACGGCGGGCCAAGGAACTTGTCCAGCAGATCCTGGCCTTCAGCCGCAAGGCAGAGCAGCAGAAACAGACCTTACAGGTATCATCGATCATCACGGAAGCCCTCCAGATGTTGCGCGCTTCCATCCCGGCGACCATCAAGATCCAGCAAAAAATCACCTCCGACGGCATGGTTTTGGCCGATCCCACCCAGATCCATCAAGTCATCGTGAATCTCTGCACCAACGCTTACCACGCCATGCGAGAGACAGGGGGCACCCTTGCCGTTTCCGTAGCGGAGATCGAAATCCAGGGGGAAGATGAGGGGGATGACTCCTTGGTTCCGGGAAGATACCTGAAACTTGAGGTCAGCAACACCGGAAACGGGATCAGCCCGGAAATTCAGGATAAGATTTTCGAACCCTATTTCACCACGAAGAAAACCGGGGAAGGGACAGGGCTTGGGTTAGCGGTGGTGCATGGCATTGTCAAAAGCCATCATGGCCATATCACCGTCTGCAGTGAACCCGGAACCGGAACCACCTTTCGGGTCTATCTGCCGTTGGTTGAAAATGAGGGGCAGGCTGTGGAACCGCCGGAACAAGAGAGCATCGCGGATCTCTCCGGCAAAGGCGAGCGCATCTTGTTTGTCGACGACGAAGAGCAAATCCGTGCCTTCGCCGAGATACTTTTTTCAGGGCACGGCTACCAGGTGCGTACGTTCGCGGATGGATTGCAGGCCTTGGCGGAATTCCGGAACCACCCTGACCGATTCGACCTGGTCATCACCGATATGACCATGCCGCACATAACCGGCGCCGAACTCGCCCAGAAGATTATCTCCCTCAGACCCGATATCCCGATCATTCTCTGTACGGGGCAAAGTGAGCTTATTGATAGAGAGAAAGCCTTTGCCATGGGCATGTGCGCCTATCTGAACAAACCGGTTTTGCAGCACGATTTTCTCTCTGCCGTTCGCAAGGCCCTTGAACAAAAATAAGCGCGAACCTTTGCCGGGTTCAATGGCCTTGCCGCGCATCCTCGTCATTGTGACGCCGAAGCGAGGAGCCTTTTCTCTTCGTTCCCCGCCGCTTTTTCCTCCTCAAACCATCTCCCCGTTTGCACTGAACCCCGTTCCCCTATACAATGAAAAAAAGCCTCTCCTGCTCCCTTGCCGGAGATGCCTAAAAACACCAACCGTACAGGACGCAAAGTCATGTTCGATTTCTCGGAACACATAAAATTCATCATCTCCCTCTTCGCCATCGTCAACCCCATCGGCGCCATCCCCATCTACATCAGCCTCACCGACGACTACCGTGCGGAAGACCGGGCCCGGGTCGTCCGGATCACCCCGGTTGCCGTATCGGCCATTCTCCTGGTGACCCTGCTCAGCGGCGAGTTCATCCTCCGATTTTTCGGCATCTCCATCGGCTCATTTCGGGTGGGCGGCGGCATCCTCCTGTTGCTCATGGCCATCTCCATGCTCCAGGCCAAGACCAGCCGCACCGCGCATACCAGCGACGAGGCCGAAGAGACCTCGGACCGCGAAACCATCGCCGTGGTGCCCCTGGCCATCCCCCTGCTCTCCGGGCCGGGCGCCATAAGCACGGTCATCGTTTACGCCTACAAGGCAAAAGGCCCTCTGGCCTATCTGATTACCAGCGCGGGCATTCTCCTCATCGGCCTGTCCATTTATCTTTCCCTGCTGGCCGCACCCTACATTGCCAAAAAACTCGGCAAAACCGGGATCAACATCATCACCCGGCTCATGGGCCTTATCCTCGCCGCCATTGCCGCGGAGTTCATCACCACCGGCCTGAAGAACCTCTTCCAGATCCTGACCTGATTCTTAGGCCTTCCCCGGCCTGGCGCCAGCCTGGCCCGATCCGTTTTTCCCCACGGCCCCCGGCCGCAACCAGGAGAAAGACGTCCATGAAAGTCATTGCCGCGATCAACGGCCTTGTTTCCTCGGATGTCGCGGCGCTCTATGCCCTGCGCTACGCCGCGCTCTTTGACTACACCCTCTGCCTGCTCCATGTGCTCAACCCCGCCGACAGCCGGGCGGAGGTGGAGCTGAGCATGGCAGAGGCCGAGGAGGCGGCCGCCCAGTACGGGGTCAAGACCGAACGGGTTTTCCTCACCGGGGAACCCACCGGAGCCATCCGAAAATATCTCGCCGTTGCCAGAACCGACACCCTTTTTTGCAGCACCCGAATGCACCGGCGGTTTTTTGAAAACTCGCTCAGCGAAAAGCTGAGCCGGTTGTCCCTGCCCGCCAATCTGGCCGTCGTCCGGGTGGCCCATGTAAACGCGGTTTTCGTCACCGAGAACATCCTGCTCCCCATCAGGGAAGACCGGCTCTCGGCGCCGAAATTCGCCTTTTTCAGCTCCCTGGCCAAGGCCTTTGGCGCCGCAACGGAGATATACAGCATCCATCCCACGGGCAGGCGCAGGCTGGCCACCGTGGATATCCACACCGCCAAGATGCTGTTCCAGAAGATCAACACCCGCCTAGGCCACTATGCCAACACCATGAAGCTCCTGGATATTCCCCTGACCATCAAACACGCCCTGACCGGCAGAGAGGTTGACCAGATTCTCCACCATGCGGCCCGCCATGATTTCCAGCTCATGATCATCGGCGGCCGGAGGGTATCCCCGCTTTCCAGCCTCTTCCGGGAAAATCCCATGGAGCGGCTCTTTTGGCACACGCCGGTGAACACCATCGCCTTCTACGCCAGGGGCAAGGAATGACGCAGCTCTTCGCCCTCGACCGCAAGGAGCTCTTCCTCCGCCTGAAAACCTCGGAAAACGGCCTCTCCTCCGAGCAGGTGGCCCGGCGACTCGTGGAGTTCGGCCCCAACCAACTGGCAACCGCGGCAAAGAAAAACTATGCTCTTGCCTATCTGGGCCAGTACAGCAATTTTTTCGCCATTCTCCTGGAGGTGGCCGCGCTCCTCTCTTTTGTCGCCGACCATTATGATCCAGGGAAGGGCAGCGATGTCCTGGGCTATGCCATCCTCGGCGCGGTCATCATCAACGCCACCTTCACCTTCTGGCAGGAATACCGGGCCGACAAGGCCATGGAGGAGCTGGTCAAGCTGATGCCCGGCAGCGTTTCCCTGCGCCGGGAGGGCAAGCTTGTCGCAATCACGGCCCGGGAGATCGTGCCCGGCGACATCATGCTTCTGGAAGAGGGAGACAAGGTGGCGGCGGACGGGATTCTCCTTGAGAGCAATTCGCTCTATCTCAACCTCTCCTCCCTCACCGGCGAATCAGCCCCCGTGGCCCGCGACCTCCTGCCGGGCGAGGCAAAACGGGCTTTCGACGCCAAAAACATGCTCTTTGCCGGGGCCACCGTGCTTTCCGGCAGCGGGGTGGCGGTGGCCAGCGCCACCGGCAATGCCACGGAGTTCGGCAAGATCGCCAGCCTGACCAAAAACGTGCGCAAGGCCATCACCCCCATGCAGCGGGAGATCATCCACCTCACCCGCGCCTTCACCATGATCGCCCTGCTCATGGGCTGCGTCTTTTTCGCCCTCGGCCTCTTCTCCGGCAAGGGGGCCATGCTCGCCTCGATCTTTGCCATTGCCCTCATTGTCGCCAACATTCCGGAGGGGTTGCTGCCGACCATCAGCCTGTCGCTCTCCCTGGCCAGCCAGCGCATGGCCCGGCGCAACGCCCTGATCAAGAATCTCGATTCGGTGGAAACCCTGGGCAGCGCCACGGTGATCTGCACCGATAAAACCGGCACCCTGACCCGAAACGAGATGACCCTTAAGCACCTCTGGCTGTCCGGCGGCGAGGAGGTTACCATCTCCGGGGAGGGCTACCGCGAGCTGGGCGAATTCTCCTTTAGCCGGCGGAATGAAAGCACCGAGAACCGCCTCGGTGCCCTGCTCACGTCAGGCCTGCTCAACTGCCGCGCCAAAATCGACGAGGAGGGGCTGCACGGCGATCCCACCGAACTGGCCATGGTCGCGGCCGCCCGTAAAAGGGGGCTCAAGGCTCCGGCGATGCAAAAGGTCCGGGAGTTCATCTTCACCAGCGAGCGCCGGATGATGTCATCCGTCTTTCAGGAGGGAGAAAAAACCCGGCTCTTTGCCAAGGGCGCGGTGGAGGCGCTGTTGCCCAAATGCACCGCCTATCTGGCCGAGGACAGCTCAGCGCAGCCCCTGGGCGAGACAAAACGCCGGGAAGCCCTGGAGCGGGCAAGCGCTTTCGAGGACCAGGCCTTCCGCGTCCTGATGATCGCCAGCAACGACAAGGAGGAGGAAGAAGGCTTGACCCTGCTGGGACTAGTCGCCATCATGGACCTGCCGCGCCAGGGGGTGTCCGAGGCCGTAACGACCTGCAAGAGTGCCGGCATCCGGACCATGATGATCACCGGCGACAACCCGCGCACCGCCGCGGCCATTGCCAACCAAATCGGCATGGATCATGACCGGGTTATCACCGGCCCCGAGCTCGAAGGCCTGGGGGATGAGGAACTGGAGGAAATCCTGGCCGGCCAAACCGTCCTCTTTGCCCGCATGGCCAGCAGCCAGAAGCTGCGCATCGCCACGGCCCTGCAGAACCTCGGCGAGGTGGTGGCCATGACCGGCGACGGGGTCAACGATGCCCCGGCCCTCAAAAAGGCGGACATCGGCATCGCCATGGGACTCTCGGGCACCGAGGTGGCCAAGGAAGCGGCGGACATGGTGCTGCTGGACGACAACTTCGCCTCCATCGTCCTTGCCATCGAGGAAGGCCGGACCGTCTATTTCAACGTCAAGAAGTTCGTCACCTACGTGCTCACCTCCAACGTGCCGGAGATCGTGCCCTATATCCTGCAGTTTTTCCTGAAGATCCCCCTGCCCCTGTCGGTGATCCAGATCCTCTTCATCGACCTGGGCACGGACATTCTCCCCGGCGTGGCCCTGGGCAGCGAACGGCCGGAAAAGCACATCATGAACCGGCCGCCGGTGGGAAGAAACGAGAAAATCCTCGACTGGGAGGTGTTCAAGCGAGGGTATTTCTTTCTGGGGATTATCGAGGCAGCCGCGGCCATGACCGCTTTTATCTCCTTCCTGCTGCTGCACGGCTGGCAGTACGGCACCGTCACCCTGGCCGATCCGCTGCTGCACCGGCAGGCCATGACCATGACCCTGCTGGGTGCGGTCACCTGCCAGATGCTCAACGGCCTGACCATGCGGAGCTGGGAATTCTCCGTCTTCAGCCTCGGGATTTTTTCCAACCGGTTGATGCTGGCGGCCATGGCGGTGGAACTGGTCTGGGTCTGGACCCTGCTCAACCTGGCCCCGATGCAGAAGGTGTTCAACACCGCCCCTGTGCCGCCGGCCGACCTCTGGATCCTGCTGCCCTTTCCGGTGCTGCTTTTTCTGAGCCACGAAGGGTACAAATGGCTGCGCCGCCGCAAAAGCAGCCGGAACCCAGCCCAACCGGAGCATGCTTGAGCAACTTGCAGACGCCCCTGCCATTAAACCCTGCTCGTTTTTTTTCTTCGTAACCTTTTTGAAACATGCTACCATTGCCGGATAACAAATCGGCTCACCCGCCCATGCCTTTTTCCATCAATCGCAACGGAGCGCACACCTTGACCACCATTGATTTCAACGCCCAGCGCCTTGACCACGCCAAGCAGATCGTCAGCAAGATCAAGCTGCCGGCCCAGCCCACCATCGTCATCGAGATCAACAAGGAAATGCGCGCCGAACATCCCGACTTCGGGCGTATCGGCAACCTGGTGACCCAGGACGCCTCCATCAGCGCCAAGGTCATCAACGTCATCAACTCCCCGTTCTTCGGCCTGGCCCGCAAGTGCGAATCCATTGTCCAGGCCCTCACCTACATGGGGCTGGAAAATTTCCGCAAGGTGGTGCTCACCGCCTGCCTGCAGGATGCCTTGGGCGGCGGCACCGCGGCGGACAAGATCTTCTGGGATCATTCCCTGCACACCGCGGTGGCGGCGGAATCCCTGGCCAAAA
>DASWIU010000125.1:0-5212 GCA_036397515.1 Desulfurivibrionaceae bacterium
TACGCCCAGGTCAGGGAGAATGCGGTTCCCGTCTATGCCCAGCCCCAGGACGAGGCCGCCGGGCTTGCCCCGGTCCGGATCACCAGGCCGGGTTTCATGTGGGTCAGCCTCAGTGATACCCGTCCGCTCATGGTGGACGGGCAGGGCTGGTACAAGATCAATGAGCGGGAGTACATGCGGGCGGACAAGCTCCGGCTGGCCAAACCCTCGGGTTTCCAAGGGGTCATGGTGCCGCGGGATTTTACCAAGAAATTTGCCTGGATGATCTTTCACACCCGGGTCTCCCCCGGCCCCGGGGTACCTCCGGTGGAAGAGGAGGATCCGGCCGTGGTGCCGGCGAGATCCCTGGTCATTGTTCACGAGATCCGGGAAGCCGAACAGCGCAAGTGGTGCCGGATCGGCACCGGCGTCTGGGTTCCGCATGCCCGCCTGGCCATGGTGGTCCCCGGCAACCGTCCGGAGGGAGTGGGGGCGGCGGAACGCTGGATCGAGGTGAATCTCACCGAGCAGACCCTGTCCGCCTACGAGGGAGACCAGTTGGTTTTTGCCACCCTGATCTCTTCCGGCGATGAGCGTTTTCCCACGATCAAGGGGTTGTTCCGAATCTGGGCCAAGGTCAGGCTCGGCAAAATGAGCGGCGGGGAAGATGATTCGGACCGCTATTTTGTGGAAGATGTGCCATGGCATATGTATTTTTATAAATCATACGGGCTGCACACCTCCTACTGGCACGATTTTTTCGGGCTGCAAAACTCCCACGGCTGCGTGAACCTGGCGCCCAAGGACGCGCTCTGGCTGTTTCAGTGGACCAGTCCGAAAAGGAACAACAAGGGGAAGAATTGGCAGGAGGCGACCCAGGCAGATCCGGGAACCTGGGTCTGGGTGCATGAAACCCCGGTGGCAGTGGGGGGCGTGAGGCGGGTTATTGCTGAATGATAACCTCGGTGCCAAGGGCAATGACCTTGAACAGTTCTTCGATGTCCTTGTTGCGCAGGGCTACACAGCCATAGGTCCAGTCCCAGGTTTCGCCGCCGCCGTGGATGAAGATCTCGCCGCCCAAGGGGGTGTCCCATGGGGGGATGGATTTTTTGGAGATTCTTTCGATGATCCGGTCGCGGTCGTTTTTGGTGATGAGTTTCTGTTCAAGGCCCCGCTCGGCGTCCTCGATACTCGGATAGCTCAAGCCCAGCGACAGGTAATATTTGCTGCGCGGGTTTTTCATGCAGATGTAATAGCTTCCTTCAGGGGTGCGTTTATCCCCCTGACGGACCTTGTCGCCAACCGGATTGAAGCCGAGCTTGACCGGATAGGTGCGGAGCAGCTTTTCCTCGGAATAGAGGAGAAGCTTTTTTTTGGCTTTTTTGATGACTATTTTAGGAGCCTTGAGAGGAGCGGTGACCGGCAGGCCCGGGTCAAGATCTTCCTCCTCCCGCGGGCCGCAGGGGGGCTCCGTCGGGACCTGGGCGATTTGGGCGGGAGGATTCGTGGCGCAACCGCTGTGCAGCAAGGAGAAAAAAAGGAGGAGCAGCAGGAAGAGAAAGGCGGGCGGGGTTGTTGGCCCCATAATGGGGAATCGCGGTTTCCAGATCATAGTGCGAAGTCCATCATAAATGTTAATTCGCAGACACGTTCTTGGTCTTTCCCTTGCCGGAAATTGCAGGCAAACATAAAGAGGTCACAGCATTCATCGGCAACACGCCTAAAAAATCATACGATATTCTCGCCGGAATGCCCAGAAAAACCGGATCTCCACCACCAAAAAAAAATCCCCGGCCAATAATGGCCGGGGATTTGCTTCAGTCCGCGGAGGCTGAAAAAGCCTGGCTTACCACCAGCAGATTGTCTGGTCGACGGTGAAAACCTTATCCAGCAATGCGCTGTAGTCCGGGTTCTCGACATTGAGGTCAAAGGACTCAACCTCGCGACCCTCGGAGACGATCTCCACCAATTTCTTGGTGTCGTCAGTGGGCTCGGAACGGTATACATTCAAGAGTTTCATCGGAACACTCCTTGTTGTTTTGAATTATCTTAGCTCTTGTCGGAGCGCAGAATGCCGTAGGGGATGATGATCTCGAGGTCGCGCAGCTGCTTGCCGATCTCCTCAAGGGTGATCTTGACCATGCCGTGGTTCTCGACATTGGCGTCCACGGTGCTGTAGACCTCGCCTTCCATGTCGCGAACCCACTCAATGTTCTCCTTGTGGTAGTCGCTCAGCTCGGCAAGCTCGTTGTTCATGACATAGGCATACGAGTACATGTTCTCGACGGCCAGACCCAGCGTGGAGCGGATGCCGTCCAGGGTGTACTCCTTGTTTACCAACAGAAAACCTACTTTCTTGGACATGGTTCTCTCCTTATAAGGTCAGGTAGCATTCGTAGTCTTCGATGATTTCGCCATGCTGGGACTGGGTGGCCATCTTCTTGGCCTCGAGACCCTTGGGAATATCGGCGGGATCATAGCCTGCGTTCTTGTAGCTGTCCACGCAGATGGACACGTCGTCTGCCAGTTCGCAAAGCTCCGGAAACTCCTTGCACTTGGTCAGATGCACACCGAACCAGCTGAAGAAAACCTTTACCTTGGAACCCTTGGCCTTGGCGGCCTTGGTGATCCCCATGACATGGCGCATGTGCTGGGGAGAGGTAACAAAAATACCTAAACTTTTAGCCATTTCCTGTCTCCTGATGCAAAATTAAAGGCGCAGAGTTTGGGTCTGCGCCGCGTCTTATGGAGTGAAAAAACCTATTTTTTCTGGAGGTAGAAGCGGATGAAACCGGAATCTTCCTTCTCGCCCAGGTAGATATGGCCGGAGCGGGTGCACCAGCCGGGCAGGTCGTTGCGGGAGCCGGGATCGGTGCCGAGGATCTCCAGGATCTCGCCGGCGTTGATCTTGTCCATCTCTTTCTTGGTGCGCAGCAGGGGCATGGGGCAGCTCAGGCCTTTTGCGTCCAGGGTGCGGGTGGGGGTGATACCATCCGGGGCTACTTTGACATCGTCGCTCATGGTTTCCTCCTTAAAAAGGTGTAGGGGTAATTTCTGCAAAGTAAAAAATAAGCGACAGCAGAGTGCAGGCTGCGCTTGAGCTCACATCCCTCCCCGCCTTGAGGAGGATTTTTCACACCAAAAAAGCCACGGCTCTTTCGTGTAACATTGGGTCTCTACCAATATTCATGGGGCCTGTCAAGGGAATTTATGAATGGCGGTTCATGGGCACCCAGAGGGGAAAAGGGACCATTTATCAGGAGGATTAGGAGGGATGCCCCGGCAGGAATCCGAGGGGATTATGGCGGGGAAGGCCTGGAAAATGTTTTGCCAAACTTGACAAAATATTATGGCGCGGGTAAAGGGGGTATCGGTACATAATCATTGGTATTCGGAAATTTTAACGGGAATTTTCTGTTTTTTTGTTGGCTGGCTTATCTTTTTGTAATCATTTGGAAAAAATGGGAAGAGGAGGTCTGGGATGGGCGAAGAAAGCGTTATGGGGAGCAAGGTCAAGGGTTTGTATAAAAAGTTGTGCAAGGACGAATGGAATTCCATGACGTCCGGGGTTATCGTTGCCTTTCTGAGCGTACTGATTGTTGTCTGGGCACGGCCCTGGGGCGCGGTTGGCGCCATCCGCAACTGGGGGGAATGGATCATCTATGGCCTCGGCATGTGGGATACCCTCGGTCTGTGGGAAGCGGCGGCGCCCAAGAGCGCCCTGCTCGACACCGGCTCGGTGATCGGCATCGGTTTCGTGGTCGGGGCCTTTGTCTCCGCCAACCTGGGGGATAACTTCGACATCCGCATCCCGCCGGTTCTGGAGATGGTCAAGGGGTTGGTGGCCGGCGTGTTCATGGGCGTCGGTTCCGCCTTTGCCGGCGGCTGCAACGTGGGCGGCATGTACACCGCCATCGGCAATCTGGCCGCCAACGGCTTTGCCATGTGGCTGGGGCTGGTCATGGGCGTGCTGCTCGGCCTCAAATACATCTACTGGGAGATGGAGAATATCTCTTGGGGATCGGGCGGCGCCAAAACCATCGAGATCCCGGTGCCCATGCGGCGGATTCTCGGCATCCTGGCCCTGGTCGGCCTGATCTGGGGCGCCTATGCCTACGGGGATCAGGTTATCCATGTGGCGGATTATGACAATCTCGGCGAAGAGGACTATCTCGGCATCGCCGGCGGGTTGAGCGGCTTGCTGCTCATTGCCGCCGGGATCGGCTACACCATGCAGCGCGGCCGCTGGTGCATGGTGCAGGCCTTCCGTGAGCCACACATGACCGGCGATTGGACCTTGGCGCGGAGTGTCATGGCGAGCATCCTGCTGCTTGCCGTCGGCGTCGCGGTGGTCAAGGCCACCGGGCTTCGGGAGCCGGTCCATTATGTGCGCGGCACCTTCGGCTTCGGCGGGGTGTTCGGCGGTCTTATCTTCGGGTTGGGCGCCATGCTGGCCGGCGGTTGCGGTTCCGGCAGCCTCTGGCGGGTGGGCGAAGGCCAGGTCAAGCTCTGGCTGACCGTGGTCACCTTCGGCGTTTCCAATGCCGTTCTCACCCCGAAATTCAGAGAGTGGGAATGGGAAGGCACTGCCGAGCAAAGCGGGGTGCTCGGCCAGTGGGTGTATATGCCGGATACCTTTTTGGGATACGGCGGCACCCTGGCGGTGATCGCGCTGGCCATGTGCCTCTGGTACCTCATTGTCAGCTGGAACGAGGATACCGGCAAGCTGATGATTGAGATGTAGAATCCCTCGGGCCGCTGGCCGGCAGGGGTTATAACAGATCGCATTCCCCGGACGCTCCGGGGGATGCGATTTTTTTTGGTTCATCCGGGAATTCCGGGGGACTGGACCATGAAGTCAGTCCGTTCATTTCTTTGCTTGCCCAAAGAAACGAACCAAAGAAAGGGCACCCTGTGTCTCTTGTCCCGCCGCGGGCGGGATTCCCTGTGCTCCTCGATGCTGCCGGGGCTTTGCAAACTCGCTGCGCTCAAACAGTGCAAATCCCCTTTTCGGCAGCCTCTCCGGTGCTCGGCTGCGTGCCAATGGGAATTTTCCCCATTTGTCCTGCCGCGCCTCGCAGGCGGGGGCGGAAAAAGACGCGGGAACTGTCTGAGGGCGAAGCCCGAGTTTTTCCGCGTCCCGCCCTCGTCGAGAAGTAAGGGAAGCCCGCAGGGCCAGGACTGGCTGGGGTGCCTTTTTCTTGTTTCTTCTTTTGGGCACGCAAAAGAAGAA
>DASWIU010000126.1:0-4031 GCA_036397515.1 Desulfurivibrionaceae bacterium
GGCCGGCAACTGCCCGCAGGACGAGCTCCACGACTTTTTCCAGCTCATCAACAAAAACACCGACCGGCTGATCCGCATGGTCAACACCATGCTCGACATCGAACGGATCGAGATGGGGGCAGCCACGGCCCTGCACTACGCGCAGCTCGATCTGGCGGTGGTGATCCGCGAAACCATCGCCGGACTCGCCTGCCTTGCCGAGGAGAAGGGGGTGCGGTTTGCCGCCCAACTGCCGGAACCCCTGTGGCTGCGGGCAGACGAGGACAGAATCCGGCAGGTGCTCACCAATCTGCTGGCCAATGCGGTCAAATTCGCGCCCGCCCAGTCAACCGTCACCATCCGGGCTTTTGCCGAGGAGGGCTTTGCCGCAGTCGAGGTTCAGGACCAGGGGCCGGGCATCCCGCAGGCGGAGCGGGAAAAGGTTTTTGACAAGTTCTACAAATTGGGCAATAAAGAGGGGAGCGGCCTGGGGCTGGCCATCTGCCGGAGCATCATCACGGCCCACGGCGGGACCATCGGGGTGGCGGACAAAGGGGTGGGCGCCTGCCTGTATTTCCGGCTGCCCACTGCCCCGGAAGCAAAACCGGCCAGGGACAAGGGCGAATGAGCCGAGACGGAAGACGAAGATGGAGAGCACGATGAGCAAAACGACGCTGCTGGCCATCGACGACGACCAGGATATCCTCAAGGTTCTCAAGGCAAACCTTGAGCTGCACGACTTTACCCTGCTCACCGCCGACTCCCTGGCCGCGGCCCGGACCGTCCTCGCCGACCGCCGGCCCGACCTGGTGCTCCTCGACCTGATGCTGCCCGACGGCGACGGCCTGGAATTCTGCAGTGCCCTGAAAACCCTGTACCCCAACCTGCCGGTCATCATGCTCACCGCCAAGGACAAGGTGTCCGACAAGGTGATCGGTTTCGAGCTGGGGGCGGACGACTACATGGTCAAGCCCTTTGAAACCCGCGAGCTGCTGGCGCGCATCCGGGCCAGGCTGAGGCCGCCGCCCCCGCCCCAGCAACCCAGTATCCTCACGGCCGGAGATTTTTTTATCGATCTGCGCAACCAGATCGTCAAAGTCCGGGGCACAATCGTCGCCCTGACCCCCAAGGAGTTCCAGGTTCTCGCCTGCCTGGTGGAAAACCGCAACAACTTGGTGAGCCGGGAAGAACTCCGGCAGTGTCTCTGGCCCGACGCCAAGCTCTATTCCTGGAGCCGGGTCATCGACGTGCACATCCAGCACCTTCGCCAGAAGATCGAGGCCAACCCGGCCGAACCGCGCCATATCGTCACGGTGCCGGGGCGGGGGTATCGGTTTGAGGGATGAGGGGGCAAAAAGCAGCCCATCAGGGAAACCCGTTATTGGGTTGGCAATTCACAGTTGACTTCCTTGGTGGAGCCTGGGCCGGCCATTGGGCGAAAGCATTTCTTAGTCGCGCCGCAGACCGGACACCGCCATTCCTCAGGCAGGTCGGCGAAGCGGGTTCCCGGAGGAATTTTTCCTTTCCGGTCGCCACGGTCCGGGTCGTAGATATAACCGCAATTCGAAGTTTGACACTGATACATCTCTTCCGGTTTTGCCATGATCTCCCCTCCTGAGTAATAAAAAGTCAGTCCCTCCGGCAAAGCCGGAAGGAAAGCGGCCTTCGTTCCCCGGTTATTTTCCTGCAGACATCAATGCAGGCCCCGCAGTTGTGGCACTGGGGGGCAACTTCCCCGGCCATGGGATTGAGGCCGAGCTGACAGGCCTTGACGCATTCGCGGCAGTGGATACAGGCATGCTTCCCCTCCTCAACCATGACGACCCGCAGGGTTCTTTTGCTGCGGAACAGGCCGAGTGTGCTGCCCACCGGACAGAGGTGGTTGCACCAGACCCTCCGGACCAGGAAGAGTTCGGCCAGAAGGATGACCCCGATAAGCGCCAGCTCCAAGCCCACGGTCCCTTCGTAGATAAAGCGGGCGGTCTGGACCGAGATGATCCCCGGGGCCGAGAGCAGGCTGGCCAGGGGGAAACCGAAAAGGAGGGTGGCCGCAAGAATCACGGCCAGCACCGCGTAGCGGGCCAGCGGCGCCGGGGCAGGAGCAAAGAAGCGGCTGATTCCCAGCCTGCGGCCCGCCGCGTCGAACAGTTCGGACAGGGTGTTCTGAGGACAGACCCAGCCGCAGAAGACCCGGCCCAGGACCAGGGCGAGCCCGGCCGGGATGAGGGCCGAGGCCAGAAGGACGGTGTCGAAGCGCAGGGTGGCAAGCAGGGACTGGATGGCGATGAGCGGATCGGTAAGCATCAGCGGGCCGATACTCACGGAATAGAAGCTGCCGCTGACCGCATTGATCCCGCGGCTGTTGAGCAGCGGCACCGCCCCCATGGCAGCGAGGGAAAGGATCTGCACGGTTCTGCGAATCGGGGTAATCTTCATCCTGCCCCCCCGGGGATTACGGTGATGGCGGCGGGATCGGCGGGGCAGACATGCTCACAGATCCCGCAGCCTACGCATTTTTTCTCGTTCACCACCGGCCGCAGCTCGCTGTCCATGGTGATCGCCTCATTGAAGAGCGGGCAGTGGTCGTAACAGCTCCGGCAGAAGGTGCCCTGCCAGGTAAGGCACTCTTTCTTGTTGATCCGCGCCGTCCCCATCCGGACCTGTTCGCGTTTTTTCACCCTGGGGTCCAGGGCGCCGGACGGGCAGGCCGACACACATTTCAGGCAGAGATAGCAGGGGGATTCCCGGGCCTGGACTACCGGGGTGCCCATGATCGCCAAGCCGTCGAGCAGCCCGGCGATCCGGATCGCCCGGTAGGGACAGGCCAGGGCGCATTTGCCGCAGCGGATGCAACGGCCGAGGAACTCCGCTTCCGCCACCGCGCCCGGCGGCCTGAGTGGCTGCCTACTCATGGACGCCCGCGTAAACGGGATAAACCCCGATCACCTGTGCCACCGCGGCCAGCCGCTGCAGTCCCTCGCTCAGGGCCGCCACCGATTCGGCCTCAATCACCGTGACGATCTGGTTTTCCTTGCTGCCGTATATCTCAGTATTGGGCAACCGGGCCAGGTCGGCCAGCACTGCCTCGGCCGCCCCTGCCTCCGTTGCCACCACCACGCTTGCAATCGCCATTTTTTTCACCGTTTTGTTAAAAAATCCCCTCCCTCCTTGCGGGGGAGGGTCAGGGTGGGGGGGAAGCTCGGCGGATGTGACCATGCCTGCACCCTCACCCACCCCCAAACCCCCTCCCGTCAAGGGAGGGGGAGCCTACTGCCGGACACGCCTCAAGAAACGTAACTGTTCAGCAGTGCCGTAGCTGCTAGGAAGAGGCCGGCGAAGTGTGCTAGTGCACACGAGCCAGCCGCTGACAACGCAGATGCGGTGCTGCTGGGCAGTTATGCTTTTTCTAACTTTACCGCGCAAATCTTGAATTCCGGCTGCTTCGACATGGCGTCGTAGGCATCGGTGGTCAACGAGTTGATCATCCGGTCCGGGTAGTGCATGGGCATGAAAACCAAACCGTCCCGCGGCACATCCACCACCTTGGCCTCCAGGACAATGGAGCCCCTCCGAGAGGTAACCTTGACCTTGTCCTTGTTCTTGACCCCCACCTTGGCCGCGTCCCGGGGATTGATCTCCACGTAGGCGTCCGGGGCCGAGCGTTTCAGCTCCGGCACCTTGAGGGTCATGGTCCCGGTGTGCCAATGCTCGATCTGGCGGCCGGTGGTCAGGACAAAGGGGTATTCGGCATCGGGCGGCTCGGCCGGACCCTTGTGGGGCCTGAGCCAGATGGTTACCCGGTTGTTGTCCGCCTTGGCGCTGTAGAACGAAACGCCTTCGGCCTTGGGATCCTGCTGTTTGACCAGCACGTCGTACTCCGAGGTATAGCGCCGGACCGTGCCGGGGTGGCTCTCGGTGGGACAGGGCCATTGCAGGCCGTGCGCCTTTTTCATCCGGGCCCTGGTCATGCCCATGAAATCGTAGGCCGTGCCCTTGGAGCAGAGGCGGATCTCGTTCCAGACCTCCTCGGAATTCTTGTAGGCAAAGAGCCT